>NZ_AP025305.1:4200000-4500000 GCF_036492635.1 Aureibacter tunicatorum | reverse complement strand
ATTCTTGTACTTTATATAGTTTGTCAATGCCGGCATGAAGGTATATGATCGCAACTTGTATTTTGATAAAGAGAAAGAAAATATACGCAATGTAGTTGGAGAAAGGATTTGATTTATGTTCGATTTTGTTCCAATGATTTTTTCTGTTGTCCAACAAAGTGATTGGAATCAACAATAGGGTTATTGTGGCAGCGATTTGATCTCCGCCCTCGATGATTGCTGCTGATTTGAAAAAACTGAATGTCACCCACCAGTGCAATATGCCTGTGATTCTAGGAAAGTACCCGCTGATCACTGATAAAAGTATTATCGAAGAGATCAGTAATGAGGCCCAGTAATGTTCCAGTCCGAAAATAAAAAAGAGATTGGTTGACTCGATGAATCTGCTGTCCGCGATATTTGCATGGAATAGGTGTTGAGGAAAGAGAATTTCCTTTTCGTTGAAAAGCAAGGTAAGGAACATTCCCAAAGCAAGCACACTGCGGCCTAATCCATAGACATTTGTAAATGGGTTTTTGGAAGAAATGCTTTCAAAAATACTTAGAATTCTGTGAGGAAGGTTGGCTATATTATCCATTGCATTCGATGATTATGAATTTATTAGTGTTTGATTCTATGAGATTGGCCCAGTTCCAAGGGATGAAGTTTTCTTCGACGATGACGTATTTGCCTTTTTTCAAATAGTGAAGAAAATCTGTATTGTTAACTTGATATGCATTTTCAAGTGAAATACTCTTGTCGAAGCCTTTTGACCATTCGGATTCGGAGATTTGGCTTTTGATGATGCTGATTTCCATGAATAGGCTTCTTCCCATTCTGGACAATCCAAAATAATTTTTAATGTCTGAGTTATTTAGCGGAATCTTAATGAGTTGATCATTTTCTACTTCGTATAAGGTCAAATAGTTTTCTCTTGGAGATTTGGTGAAAAATCCCCAACCCTGTGGCACAAGTGCGTTGAGATAATACTTTACGTTGCCGGGCATGCTTATGGCGCTTTTGGGAAAGCTGCTGATGACTACCGAGGCGAATAGCAAGAAGGCCAAAAAGCTTGTGAATATGTAAAAAAACAGCTTAGAATACATGTTAAAAGTATTTAGGAGAATGCGGTAATAAATTAATGAAAAGCGTATTTGTAAAATCACCCCAACGATGGAGTTGAAAACTGACCATCATTGGGGAAATTTTGATGGACTAATAGTTAAGAATTAAATCTTTAACAAGTGATTCCATCAAGTAATCATTGTCTTGGATTTCATTATTAGGACCTGGAGCTCCTTGTTCACCTCTAATAACAGCTACGGCAACAGCGACCACTACTACAGCAATAGCTACAGCTATAGCTACAGGACCTACAACGCATGCATTGCCTCTTGGGCCGTCAATGCTACTTTGGGAAGTATATATGTTGTTGATGTCTTCAACAAGCTTGTTAAGACTGTCTTTGGATTGGATATCATACTGGTTGAAATCGATGCTTGCCGTGATATTGTCCATTTCAGCGTTTTCCTCAAGCTTATGATTCAGCTTGTAAGTAGCGACTGTAAGCAAGTTAGCTGCCTTACCCAAGATTTCTTTGATTGCGTAAGGATCATCGCTTTTGATTGTTTGCTCAAAATTTTCGAAAAATGATGGATCCAAACTCTTGATGACAGCAATAATATTGTCGTTGTTTTCAGCTCTTTTGATCGCTTGCTCAGGCGTTAAGTTCCCCAAGTAAGGAATGTAGTCTGAATAAGTAGGTATTCTTTCGGCAAGATCTTCCGCATCCATCATTAGCGCGGCTCTGAAGATTTCCTCTCCCCCAACTTTAGTCACTGAAGAACTTTCATTTAAAGATGATTGGTTGTTACAGCTTGAAAGCGATACAGTGATGCTGAAGATTAAGCTAAAAATGAAAGCTTGGTTTGAGAAAATTTTTCTTAATTTTTCCATTGTTTTTTTTAGGTTTTAAAAAGTATTTAATTGTTTGATTGTGATGCAATGATAGTTGTGGGAAGTGCATTTATATCGCACCTTATTTTTTTATTCCATTTTTTTCTCATTAGGAAATTGAAAGGGCGATTGATCAAGAAATTCATGAAAAAATCGTGACAAATATTATTGAGTAAGCATGTGTTTAATATTAGTTATTTAGCCTAATAAATAGCGAATTCCACCTTTCGACGGGGGATTAAAGGGATGTTTTTCTCAATCTCTTGAGAGTTGATATGTCAAAATAATTTTAAATAGATACTAGACATTATCACGATTGATTTTGACACCACTTTATTTACCTCTGGAGGAAATACTAAGGAGGATGGTTTAGAAAATCATTAAAAACTGATCGTGATAAACATTGCTTATTAAACTAAAAGGGCTGTTTCGCAGCCCTTATTTTATATCTGAATATGGAAAGCAATCTTTGTTAATAAGGGTGGAATTTTCGTTTGTTTTTTTAATTGAAAACTCCTTATTGCTAATTGAAATTTTATAAAAACGATGAATTAATAATATGTATTATTAATCAACAGCGTATTAAGCCGTTTTTTTAGTCTTCTTGGATGGGGGATTATTTTTTAAATATGAAAAGTGATTTTGAGAATGATTATAATTACAATATGTCACCACTAATTTATAATTTTTCATGATAAATAATTTAAAGTATGTTTTTTATTAATTTTGTTATGTTTTAATCGTTGGTAATTAATCTAAAAATGAAACAAACTAAACAAACAAAACTATTCGCTGTGATCATGATGATCGTGGCAGTGATGGGTACTGCAAGTGCTAAGGATGTTTATGTGACTGAGCATGGCTTTAATGGTACATACAGTAGTGTGCAAGATGCAATCAGGGCAGCAGGGGTTGATGGTAGAGTAATTATTGAAAATCGTACTGATCCGAATAGTGCTTATACGGGTGAAGATATTTTAATACGATCACAAAATATCATTATCATGGCATCTCCTAATGCGATAAGAAGACCCAAATTAGATTTTGATATTACCTATCATGGATCTTATTCAAATTATAACTATACATTGAAATTGATAAATTTAGAGTTAAAAAGTTTGGAACACGTTGAAAATTCTGGTAATAATTATCTAAGATATACTGTTGATTTATATAATTGCATCGTTAATGAAAACCTAACTGTTTTTCAAAAATCAAAAGGTTATTTTGTTAATAATAGTATTAAAGGTGTTTTTACAATAAATAAATCATATAAGGACTTAATTATTGGTAATTATATAAAAAGGTTGGTTAATAATAATACAACATCTGTTTCTAGTTAGTTAATGCTTATTGGGAATGAAATAAAGAGTTTGTATGTGGGAAATTTTATGGCCTCAAGTTGGATTAGAATGCTGGGCAATAAAGTATTTGGTTTGATTAATTTAGAAGGGAATAAAGATTCAAAACTCAAGATTTTAAATAATACATTTATAGTTGAAGACTTTACGTTAAAAGAAGGTGGTAATGGCATAAGCTCAGGAAGTTCATCAGGAACAATTTTAGCTGGTATTGGTACAGTAACGGAATATAAAGACTTCATAAATAATGAATTTGAAATTAAAGCCAAAGGGAGTGTTGAAGGAATGGCTTATATTAATATTTTTGACCAACCTGGGGTTGCGAGTTATAATCATATCCAAGTGGATTATGCAGATGTGAGCAAAATAACGATTCGAAATAAAGGATCTCAATCTACAGAAGGAGCAGAATTAGTCAAAAATCAAGGACATCCTGAAGCTACCTATTCGAATATAGACCGTACTCGCAATACTCAAGGAAAGTCTGGCGGACCATTTCCATTTGAGATGTATTATCATCCGGCAGGTACTGAATTTGAAACTAATCTGCCTACCGCTTTTTTTATTGATATGATAGAGAATAATAAATTCTTGCCGGGAGTTATCATAGATATCGAAGCTGGAGCTAAAACAGGGAAGTAATAGCTTATGAACTTTGATATGGAAAAGATGACAAGGTCGGTGCGTTTGCTGAGTTTGTTGTGTTTCTTTCTTTTGATTCATCATTTCGCGAAGGCTCAAGTCCAGAAGGCTGAGTTTTTTTGGAATGAAGATCCAGGAGAAGGAAATGGCATACTTATGGAAGCCGTGGATGGAAGTTTTGATCAGAGCGTTGAGGCATTGATCAAAAATGAAGCATCTGTGCCTTCTCAAGATGGCGTACATCAATTGAATATACGTGTATATGATAAGAGCTTGGAACAATGGGGACCAGTGCTGACGACTATCGTCGTTGCCGGGAATACCAGTGCTCCGATTTTGAAGTATGAGAGAGAAGAATTTGAGACTTATGCGGGCATACCTGTTGATATTAGTTTGGATAAACTAGCCTATGAGGATAAGGACAGTCCAAAAGGGAGCATCTTTGTCATTCTCTCGGAAGGAGACAATTATACATTTGACGGGACTGTTGTCACTCCGGATTATGCGTTTGAAGGGATAATAAATGTTCCTGTCAAGTTATCAGATGGATTGAATGAATCCAATACGCATATTGTTCCTGTTAAAGTGAATCCTAAGCCTTCTACTGTTGTCAGGGCGGAGTATTATTGGGGAGAAGATCCCGGCGAAGGAAATGGGACAGCTATCGAAGCAAAAGATGGAAGTTATGATTCATTTGTTGAGATGTTAAGCGCTAAAGAGGTGGATATGCCTTCGGCGGGAGTGCACCAGTTTAGTATACGCGTACAAAACGAGATGCTCGAATGGGGACCTGCATTGACTACAATCATTGTAACAGGCAATACCAGCAAGCCTCTTCTTAAGTACGAACGAAAAGAATATATTACTTATGCAGGCGATGCTGTGGAGATCTTGCTTTCGGATCTTGCTGTAGAAGATAAAGACAGTGATATTTCCAGCTTGAGAGTAATACTGGAAGAAGGAAATGAATATACGATTGATGGCACGTCCGTTACGCCTAATTATACTGTGGAAGGCACAATCATAGTTCCGGTAAAGGTAACAGACGGCTCTAATGTATCTAATACTTTGAATGTGCCTATCATTGTAAAAAAACGTCCGTCTACAGTGGTTTCTGCAGAGTATTTTTGGAACAATGATCCGGGAGAAGGAAATGGTATTCCGTTTGCCGCAAAAGATGGGAATTTTGATTCATTTTCAGAAATGCTTCAAGCGAAAGATGTTGAATTGCCGTTTGAATCAGGTATTCATCAATTCAACATTAGGGTTAGAAATGAAATGTTGGAATGGGGACCAGTCTTAACTACTATTGTCGTCTTAGGCGATGTGGAAAACCACGGAGATGGTGTGCCGGTAATAACAGGACTTTCGAATCCATTAGTTATTGAGCAGAACGCTACTTTAGACCTTGCGTTAAACAATTTTGTTGTAACAGATTCAGATAGTGATTTTCCTGCTGATTTTACATTGACCATCATGGATGGTGATAATTATACTTTGCAGGACAATGCAATTACTCCAGATGCGGACTTTAATGGAACTTTAACTGTCAGAGCCAGAGTAAATGATGGCACTAATGATAGCAATATTTATCCGTTTAGCATAATAGTAAATGAAGCAATAAATCAGGCACCTATCATCACAGGTCTAGCAAATGATTTGTCGACAAATGAAAATACCGCTTTGACAATTGAGCTTTCAGACTTGACAGTTACGGATGCGGATAGTGATTATCCAACGGACTTTACCTTGACTGTATTGGACGGTGATAATTATACTGTTGAAGGTACTACGATCACGCCGGCTCAGGATTATGTTGGTGAGTTGAAAGTTAATGTAAAAGTTAATGACGGAATCAGCGACAGTGAAGAGTTTGAAGCTACAGTTACGGTGATTGATATCGTGGAAGAAGATGAAATCCCAGTCATCACAGGTCTTGCAAATGATTTGTCGACGAATGAAAATACTGCTCTTACGATTGAGCTTTCGGACTTGACAGTTACGGATGCGGATAGTGATTATCCAACGGACTTTACCTTGACTGTATTGGACGGTGATAATTATACTGTTGAAGGTACTACGATCACGCCGGCTCAGGATTATGTTGGTGAATTGACAGTTAATGTAAAAGTTAATGACGGCATCAGCGACAGTGAAGAGTTTGAAGCCACGGTTACGGTAATCGATATCGTGGAAGAGGATGAAATTCCAGTGATCACAGGTCTTGCGAATGACTTGTCAACGAATGAAAACACAGCTTTGACAATTGAGCTTTCAGACTTGACAGTAACAGATGCAGACAGTGATTATCCAACAGACTTCACGCTTACAGTGATCGACGGTGATAATTATACGGTTAATGGAACGACTATAACTCCAGCTCAGGATTATGTTGGAGAGTTGAAAGTTAATGTAAAAGTTAATGACGGTATCAGCGACAGTGAAGCATTTGAAGCTACGGTTACGGTAATCGATATCGTGGAAGAGGATGAAGTCCCAGTCATCACAGGTCTTGAGAATGATTTGTCGACGAATGAGAACACAGCATTGACCATTGATCTTTCTGACTTGACAGTTACGGATGCGGATAGTGATTATCCAACGGACTTTACCTTGACTGTATTGGACGGTGATAATTATACTGTTGAAGGTACTACGATCACGCCGGCTCAGGATTATGTTGGTGAATTGATAGTTAATGTAAAAGTTAATGATGGCATCAGCGACAGTGAAGTGTTTGAAGCTATGGTTACGGTAATCGATATCGTGGAAGAAGATGAAATCCCAGTGATCACAGGTCTTGCGAATGATTTGTCGACGAATGAGAACACAGCATTGACCATTGAACTTTCGGACTTGATAGTAACAGATGCAGACAGTAATTATCCAACAGATTTCACGCTTACAGTGATTGACGGTGATAATTATACGGTTAATGGAACGACAATCACTCCGGATCAAGATTTTGTTGGTGAATTGACAGTTAATGTAAAAGTTAATGATGGCATCAGCGACAGTGAAGTGTTTGAAGCTACGGTTACGGTAATCGATATCGTAGAAGAGGATGAAATTCCAGTAATCACAGGTCTTGTGAATGATTTGTCTACGAATGAAAATACTGCTCTTACGATTGAGCTTTCAGACTTGACAGTAACGGATGCAGATAGTAATTATCCAACAGATTTCACGCTTGTAGTGATTGATGGGGATAATTATACAGTTAATGGAACGACAATCACTCCGTCTCAGGATTTCATAGGAACATTGACAGTTAGCTTGAAAGTAAATGACGGCGTCAGCGACAGTGAAGTGTTCGAAGCTACGGTTACGGTTATCGATGTTATTGAACCAGATGAATTGCCTTTGATCTTAGCTTTCAAAGATGACTATGTATTGGGGACGGCTGAAAGACTGACTTTGAATATAGATGACCTGATCATCAAGAATGAAGGAAATGTTGACTTAAGCCAATGGCAATTAGTCGTGGAGGAAGGTCAAAACTATTCCAAGATTGATAATACCATATTTTTAAATGATGGTTTTGAAGGTACGGTTATCTCGGTTAATATGCATTTGACAAATGGCAGTTTGACTAGTGAATCTGCAGCTTTGGCGATTGGAGTTGTTCTTCATCAGTTGGAAATTGACAAAGCAAAAGATTCTTATGCCGTTGAAGAGGATATGCCTTTTGCATTGACTTTGGACTTGTTAGAAGTGCAGAATGCTGAATTATATTCCAATATATCAATCGAAATATTGGAAGGCGAAAATTACCAAATTTTGGACGGAGGGATCATCATGCCTTCCACAGATTTCAATGGGGAATTGGACATTCCAATCAGGCTTGTTTCAAATGAAAGCGAAAGTCCGATTTATGACTTCCCATTATTGGTAGTTCCTGTCAATGACAAGCCGGTGATAGTATCCGCTGATACTCTTGAAATGCAGCAAAACAAGACCTTGCAAATCACTCTGGAGGATCTTGAAATTTATGATGTGGATAGCCAGCCGGAGAAGTTCTTCATTAAAGTGCTTGAAGGAGCCAACTATACATTTGATGGTAATGAAATAGTGCCTTTTGAGAACTATCTTGGAGAATTGTCAGTGGCAATTCAGGTTTCGGATGGTGAGTCAGTAAGTGAAATTCGCTTTGTGAAAGTGAATGTGAAAGAAGGCGAAATTGTGGAGCCTACTTCAATCGAAGAAGTAATTTATAATATGAAAATCTACCCAAATCCAACTACAGAAAAATTGTATGTTGATTTTGAAGGGGCTGCAAACATGAAATTTGACATTTATGTTTTTGATGTGTCGGGCAAGTTATTAATTCATAAAATGGATAGTAATTTATCTAATGGAATAGAAGTTTCCTCTTTACCCGATGGAGTATATAGTTTACGTATTTTGGCTGATAAAACAGAAATATATAATTTTAAATTTGTTAAGAATTAAGCTAATTATTTTAACGCTAAAAAGCACGATTTTTCGTGCTTTTTTCTTTTGTCTACATTGAATTTTTATATTCATAAGAATTCGGTCTTGATGAGAATTTATATTTGATATAAATAACGGTATTTTTTCATTTTGTATTTTATCGTAAAAATATTTATTTATTTTTGATTGTTGATTTGCTTTTACCCTGAGTAAATTGACTTAAAAAGCTATTGTTTTGATTTTCATATCCTGTTTAAGGAATAATATTTTTTAGTTTAGTGTCATTTTAATATCGGCTTTATAGCTAGATAAAAAGGAATATTACAACTATATACTACTACTAAAATGAAAAATTACTTCTTATTAGGAATTAAGGAAAATCAAGACGCTTATACCAAAGCTAAGATTAAGGTTTGCAATCAAGTACTGTGGATGTGTTTGATGATAGGCTTTACTTATTCCTTTTTTATTTACGCTCACTACAAACCACTTGTGATTTATCCGGTGTTATTGTTCGCAATTTCAGCGACATTGTTGTTCATGAACAAGATGGGCATGTTTCAGATAGCAAGGTTCTTTGCGTCATTTCAAATGTTGACGCTTGCGACGATGTTTCAGGCTTCGATAGTGCAGGCTAATGAAGGTTTTTTGGTTTCGTTCTTTTGCTCGCAATTAGCGATGACGCTTATTCCGTGGTTGCTTTATGGGTTTAAGGAAAAAGGAATGTTGGCACTAACTTCAATGATATGCTACGGACTGTTATTCAGTCAGCAAGCTCTAAATGAGGTAATGGAAGTCAATGTGGACTCAACATTTTTCGCTCAGAGCTATTTGAATCCTATGACGTATATTTTCGCAATGGCGATATCAATCCTCTTGATTATACTAATGAAGACAGATAAAAGCGAGGTTGAAGCCAAGGTTTTGCAAAGTGTCTAGATAAGTTCTTCTAAATACGAAATTAAAGCGGGCTGTTCAGGTTCGCTTTTTTTATGCATTAACTTAAATAGGAGAATTTTTTGGAACTCAAATTCTATTGGAAAAATCATTTCAAAGCTGATTTTAATCTCTTTGGAAAGTAATAGCGCTTTTCCTATCTTCAAAATGATTAGACTTGACTTTGTTTTATCTCAAAATGATAAGAATTATGGCCGCTGATAAGGTGCTTGGAAGAATATTGATGGTGGATGATGACGAGGATGTGTTGTTCGCAGGTAAAATGCTGCTGAAGAAGCATGCGCAGGAAGTGACAATAGAGAAAAACCCTCAGAAGATTCCTTTTTTGCTTAACAACTACCAATATGATCTCATCTTGCTTGACATGAATTACACAGATGACACGGCAAGCGGCAAGGAAGGCATTTATTGGCTGGAAGAGATATTGGACCGTCAGCCTAATGCAAAGGTTGTGATGATTACAGCTTTTGGAGATGTCGAACTGGCAGTCAAGTCATTGAAAATCGGAGCTATGGACTTTGTGGTCAAGCCATGGGAAAACGCCAAGCTTATCGAAACGTTAAAATCTGCTCAAAACGCGGAAAGCATGGCAGCAAAGCAAGACGTGGAAGAGGAGAGTCAGGAAGAGGGGCCTATGAAGGGAATTGTGGGTTCTGGCGAATCTTTGAGAGAGATCTTCAGTATCATTGACAAAATTGCCGGCACGGATGCCAATGTATTGATATTGGGTGAGAACGGGACTGGAAAGGAATTGATAGCCAAAGCGATTCATGAACGATCGAAGAGAAAAGAGAAGGTCTTTGTGAATGTGGATATGGGAGCGATTACCGAGTCCCTTTTTGAAAGCGAGCTATTTGGCCATAAGAAGGGATCATTTACCGACGCACATGAGGATCGAAAAGGACGTTTTGAGCTAGCGCATGATGGAACGCTGTTTTTGGATGAAATTGGCAATTTGAGTTTGCCTTTGCAGGCTAAATTATTGACAGCATTGCAGAGACGAAAAGTAAGTCGTGTGGGTGATCACAAGGAAATAGATGTTAATATAAGGCTTATCGCTGCTACTAATGGGTCATTGCATGAGATGGTGGAGGATAAGACATTCAGGCAAGATTTATTGTATCGTCTCAATACTGTTGAGATTAGATTGCCGGCATTGCGCGAAAGAAAAGAAGACATTGAAGAGTTGGCCAAATTCTTTGTAAAAAGATATTGCAAAAAATACGATAAGAAGTCAAAGCAATTGCAAGCAGGGGCTTTAGCAAAGCTTGAGGAATATGCTTGGCCAGGAAATGTAAGGGAATTGCAGCATGCTATCGAAAGATCTGTGATCATGTGCGAGGATCAGTTTTTGCGCAAAGAAGATTTTTCGTTTTTGAGAACTGAGGCAAGCGATCGTCATGACATGGCATTTGACAATTATAACCTTGAAGAGATAGAACGAAAAGTGATCCAAGAGGCATTGGACAAGTACAAGGGCAATATTTCAAAGGCTTCAAGAGAATTGGGTATCACCAGAGCCGCATTGTACAGAAGATTGGAAAAGCATGGAATCTGATCGAGTTCGGAGTTGGGCGGAGAGGCTTTCCAACAATCGTGTCAATGGCCGTGAAGACTTTAGAAAGTCCGTTTTGATCAAGTTGGGCTTGTTTGCTCTGTGTGTTGCCATGATGGTTTATACCTTTTTTGGCGACTATGAATACTATGTGGTGATGGGAATGCTGGGCTTGGTCGTGGTGTTAGGTTATAAATTGGTTGTTTTTTTTGACGAGATAATCTCTGATGTGAAGCTTTTTGCGGACAAGCTTGTGGACAGCAAGAATAATCGACAGTTTTCCAGCAACGAGCAAGGCTCATTGCAAAACTATTTAGTCAATATTTACCAACAGCAACTTCGGCAAAATCAGCAAAAACAGAAAGTCAAGCAGTCCCAATTCAGCCATCTGAAAACGATCATACAGCATATAGAGATTGGCTTGATTTCTTTTGAGGAAAGCGGTAAGATACATATTTTCAATTCGGCGGCAAGGCAATTATTGAAATGCGGACAGCATAAGAATATCAATGAGTTGAAACCGATCAGCCTTTCTTTGGTCGATCAGTTTAAATCCTTGAAGACAGGTGGAAGGACTTTAGTAAAGATAGAACAAGAAGACGATACTATTCAACTTTCGATATTTGCGATAGAATTGAATTATATGGATCGTCCCGTTAAGCTTATAGCTTTGCAAAATTTGCAAACAGAGCTGGAGCAAAACGAAATGGAGGCTTGGAAAAAGTTGGTAAGAGTTCTTACTCATGAGATTATGAATTCGGTGACGCCAATTACTTCACTGTCCCAAACCATAGAGGACGAGATCATAGAGCTTCAGTCAAATGAAAGCAAGGAAGAAGACTTTGCGGAATCCATGGATGATATTCGAATGGCTGTCAAGACTATTGGAAAGAGAGGCAGAGGCTTGATTAGTTTTGTCAACGATTTTAAAAATATCACTCATATCCCGAAGCCTGATATCAGCAAAGAGAACCTTTTTGAGCTATTGGTAAATATTAAGACTTTGCATTTGGCGGAATTGCAAAAAGCCAATGTATCGTTGAATATTACGGATTTATCTCAAAGCCCTATAGTGGAAATTGACAAATCTCAGATTGAGCAAGTATTTATAAACCTTATTAAAAATGCTATTCAGGCGATGAAAATGGATGAGGCTAACAAGTATGTGAACGTTGTTGTCAAGGACGCTACAGATAAGGATATGCTGCAAGTAAATGTGAGTGACAATGGAAAAGGTATTGATGAGGATGCATTAGGGCGGATTTTTGTGCCGTTTTTTACTACAAAAAAAGAAGGCTCTGGAATTGGTTTGAGTTTGAGCAAGCAGATTATAAGACAGCACTTGGGCACAATATCAGTGAAATCCAAGCTGGGAGCGGGAACGGAATTTACGCTGAAGTTCAAGAAAGAAATCGCTGATGCGATAAATTAACAATAAAAAAGCCCATGAAGCTTAATTTGCTTCATGGGCTTTTATAATTTACGCGGTAGCGTTTTTGGTTTGAAGAGAAGTTTCCAGTTCTTCAATTCTTTTGAGATAGTCTATTTCTTTTCTCTTGAAGTCTTCTTGAGTTGCCAGAAGTTCTTCCATATTTTGTCTGATTTCCTCTTCTTGGCCTCTGAGTTCTTCGCTTTTTCGTTGACTGTCTTGAAGTAGAATCATTGTTTTCTCGTTGATTTTCACCATTGAGATAGAAGAAGCGATCATTTCGCAAAGCCTTTCGATAAATTGCAGCTTATACTCTTCAAAGTCCTTGAAGGATGCGATTTCGATGACACCCAAGACTTGGTTGTCTATTTTAATAGGGACAAGCAAGATATGCGAAGGAAGAGCTTCCCCCAGCCCGGAAGTGATTTTATAGTATGACTCCGGGATTTCGGTGATTAATGTCATTTGCTTTTCTAGGAAGCATTGGCCAACCAAGCCTTCTCCTGGTTTGACTTGTTTGTCAAGGTGTTTTTTCTTGCCAAATGCATAGCAACCTTTTAGGGTTAATAATGAGTCATCTTCCAAGTCGTCAATGACGAAAAGCATGCCTTGATTCGAACCGATATATTCAACTAGTTCCTTGATGATACTGTCGGATAAGATCGAAATATCTTGTTTTTCTTTTCTTATCAGTTCTGCGAATCTAGCTAAGCCTCCATCAATCCACTTTTGTATTTCATCCTTGTTTTTAAGTTCTAATAGAGAGTTTCTCATATCAATTAGAGAGTGCCCAAGTTCGTCATTTTCACTTACTTCAAGAGCAGCATCCATGTCGCCTTTTCCTATGCGGTGTGTGAAGTTGACATACTTTTTCACTCTTTCATTCATATTATGGAATGAATTAGCAATTTTATTAAACTCCAAAATGTCAATATTCATTGAGGTGTCTTGAAGAATTTTTCCAGAACTTAACTTATCAAGGTATTGGGTTACCAAGTGCAAATTCGCGGAAAATTTGTTGCTGAAGAAAGCTACTAATATGATGGATATTATTATGATACCCATTGCAATCCACCACATGCCGATCAATGAATCTGAAAGAGGGTTTAAAAGCTCGGTAATGGAAGTGTCTATCAATAAGACCCATTCACCACCTCTCAAAGGGAAATAGCTTAAAGACTTTTCCTCGCCATTGAATTCATAGTCAGATCTTCCTCCTTCATGCCTGTTATTGACTGTGGATGCCTCAAGATAGAATTGCCCCATTCCTTCGATATTTCTGAAATTTTTCCCACTATTTTTTCTGAAATTGTCGATGATGATTTGGCCATCCCTTTTCATAATCAGGATGTTATTATTTCCACCTATATCAAGTTCGGTAAAGTAATTTTTATAAGGCTCCCAATCAATTTGGAAAAAGAAAATACCCAGAGGACTGTCAGTTTTTTTGTCCATAATGATATGACTGAGCTCTAGTATTTCCTTACCGTCCTTGACGGTGATATTCCATTTGCCATATCTTCCGTCCAGCTTGTCCTGAACGGTTTGGACCATTTGTGTGTCTTCATCTAACTTGGTGATTCCATTGTCGGTAGAAAACATGATATTATGAGTCAAATCGGCAATTTGCAATTGGCTGTGGACCTGAGTAGCTAAGAAAGCGTCAAGGTGATCCATGACCAAGGTCGTGTCCACTTCTTCTTGAGCCAAGGCATTGATCAAGTAATAGTTTTCATACATCCCATACTTCCCAAAGTCCTCTATCCTTATGAAGATATTATTGATCAAGTGATCCATTCTTCGGCTCATTGCCGGGTTCAATTGTTCCTTGATAGTATCTTTAAGTATTTGTCTTGACTGGTAAAAATAGAATGACGAGGCTATCAATAATCCTATTACCACCAGTACGCCAAAAACAAGGACCATTCGCCCTTTCAGGTTGTTAAATAGCGTAGTCGTGTTCATATTTGATTTGAAGTAAAGTCGTACCCGTTTAGGGTAAAGTAATCTCTGTATTTGTATGCGTTATTGGAAAGCATGTGAGTGTAGATGATAAAATAGTAAAAAATTATTAAAAACTTTCATAAAATTATAAAAATATATTCTTATTTAGTAAAATATCATTGAAAAATATTAATGTACATTTATTTTGATTCTTACATATATGATGAAATGGTAGTGAGTGGATTAATGGACCATTAAAGAGATTTCAAGAATAATCGTAAAGAAATAATTGTTGATTTTGTGAGAAACCTTACATCAATTCGAAAAAATGTAAATTAAAAAATAAAGAAAGGAGCTGTTATTTATAAGCTCCTGATGAATATGTAAGCTCATAACTATGCGTGTAAATCTCGAAAACCACGCCAAATGGATCTTCTACATATACCATTTTGAAGGGCTTTTCGCCTGGGTAATATTCTCGTATTGGCATTCGTTGTTTTCCTCCAGCTTCCACAATTTGCTTGGTTAGCTCTTCGATGTTAGGGTCCTGCACGCAGAAGTGGAATAACCCCGTCTTGAATGGTTGAAAATCAGGCCTAGTATTTTTAGCTTCTTTGAATTCGAATAATTCGACGCCGATTCCGTCCGATGTGGCTAAATGGGCAATGCGAAAATTCTTCCACCCTGTGCCAAATACATCGATGCACATTTTGCCTATTGCGGTTTCGTTTTCTTCAGTTACTGTTTCAGGGCCCATGAGCAGGTACCAACCCATTACGCCTTGATAGAATTGTATCGCTTGATCCAAATCCGGCACAGTGATGCCAATGTGGGAAAAGGCTTTTGGATATGCTTGTTTTGTCATTGTAAAGAAAATTGCTTTGATTTTATAAGCGATTTCCTCATTCAATGTTTAAGATTAAGCTATATTTCAATGCATGCAATAAAAAAGCCTTCGCTATTGGCGAAGGCTTGATTTGTATTTACTTATTGCTTTTCTGCATCGGATTTGACTTTGAAGATGTTTTCTTTTTGTATAAGTCAAACCTTGAAGGCAGCATTTGTCTCGGATAGTAATTGTTGTCTTCATCGATGTCTGCTGTCTCTCGATTTGGATCTAGGATGAATTGGACAACTTCCTTGTCCCTAGCGATGACTTTAGTGACTTTTGCATTGTCATGTCTCCAAATTTCCGCAGGGATGGTCAATGTCTCTTCTGAGCCATCAGCATACTCCATTTTTAGGATGATCGGCATTGGCAAGCCTCCAATATTTTCAAACTCCAATTCATAGTAATTCATGTCAGGGTTGAAATATTGCTTTTCATCTTCATTAAGAGATTCTACGAAGGTTTTGTAGGCTTTGGTCTCAGAACTTGAAGTTTGGTAACGGTCGTAACGGTTATAAAAATCCGCTAAGTCCGGATCGTTCTCAAGCGCCGTTTTGAGTCCTTGGGACTTGTTTAGATCTTGGGTCTTGTTACTTAGATTTTTCTCGCGATTCTTTTTCTTGCTTAAGTTTTTTTCTTCAGGGCTTGCTGTTTCTGTTTTGTACCAGTTGACTTGGCTGATGGAAATGTCCACTGGATCGATTCCGTAAAACCAGCCTCTCCAATACCAATCCAGATCCATTCCTGAAGCATCTTCCATTGTCCTGAAGAAATCTTCAGGCTTAGGGTGTTTGAAAGCCCATCTTTCAGCATAAGTTTTGAATGCGAAGTCGAATAATTCCCTGCCCATGACAGTCTCCCTTAAGATAACTAAAGCTGTAGCCGCCTTGCCGTAAGCATTATTGAAATATTGCTTTACATTGTCTGACTGTGTCATAATAGGGCTTAAGGTCGAAGGATCGGAAGCCATATATTGAGCAATTTTATGAGCAGGGCCTCTTCTTGACGGATAATCGTCTTGAAATTCTTGTTCTGTCACAAATTGCAGAAATGTATTAAATCCTTCATCCATCCAAGCCCATTTTCTCTCGTCCGAGTTGACAATCATTGGAAAATAGTTGTGTCCCACCTCATGTATGATTATAGAGTGGACTCTGTATTTCATTGACTCGGAATAAGTGCCGTCTTTCTCGGTTCTCCCATTATTGAAGCATATCATAGGGTATTCCATACCATTGTCAGCTTCCACAGAGATCGCTACCGGGTAAGGGTAAGGTATCGTGTATTTAGAGTAAGTTCTAAGCGTATGGGCAACTACTTTAGTTGAGAATTTTTCATACAAGCCTTGAGCTTCTGCTGGGTAATAAGACATTGCTAAAACAGTGTCTCCATTAGCCATAGGCACTCCCATACCATCCCACATGAATTTTCTGGAGCTTCCCCAAGCGAAATCCCTAACATTCTCAGCTTTGTAAATCCATGTTTTGGTATCGCTCTTTTTTGTTTTGGCGATTTTCTTGGCTTCATCAGGAGTTCTGATGAACATAGGCTTAGTTGAACTTTTCGCTTGATTGTATCGGTCAAGCTCTTTCGTATTAAGAACCTCTTTAGGGTTTTGCAATAATCCAGTAGCGGCGATCATATGGTCGGAAGGCGCTGTGATATGAACTTCGTAGTCGCCAAATGTCAATGCGAACTCCCCAGCTCCCAAAAATGGCTTGTTCTGCCAACCGTTGACATCATCGTACACGCACATTCTAGGAAACCATGCTGTCATCGTGTATATGTAATTGTCTTCTTCCTTGAAGTGTTCATATCCGCCTCTGGCATGGTCTTTTGTCTTGTCATTGATATTATTCCACCAGTCGATATTGAAAGTATACTTTTTGCCTGGAGCTAATGGCTCAGGCAAGTCGACTCTCATCATGGTCTTATTAATCGTATGCGGGAGCTTCGCGCCATTTTCATCACTCACATTTGTGATATGATACCCATAGTCTTCATCATGCCCGACAATGAAAAATAGCTTAGATGCGCTCATGCGGTCATTCATTTTGGATGAATTCGCGACATACTCATCAGAGTCTTTTTTTCGTAGATTTTGGTCTAATTGTATCCAAAGGTAACTCAGATAGTCGGGAGAGTTATTTGTATACGTTATAGTTTCTTTGCCTTCTAGCCTTTGGCGATTGTCATCAAGCGTTGCTTTAATAACATAGTCCGCTTGTTGTTGATAATATTGATGTCCGGGAGCTCCGGCTCCATTTCTATAGACATTAGGTGTTGGGAGCAAAGGAGCTATTTCCTCAAAACCTCTGTCTTTGAGGTTGTCTTGAGCTAGGGAGGATAGCCCTAAGCCTAAAAACAGCATGCAGCCAAGGAGTTTTTTCATTAGTTTAGAGGTTAATTAGGTTACCAAAATTTTGCTGAAACGACAAGCATGGAGGCAAAAGCGATAATCGCTGAAGAAATGCTTATAGCCCAATCCTTGCGTTTGATGCCGATAATATTTGTCATGATTCCGGCAAACATTAAAAATATGAAAATCACCAAAACTTGCGCGGCTTCAATGCCAAGATTGAATCCTAGAAGCGGGGTGAAAATACTTTCTTCTTTCCCTAGCAATTGTCTAAGGTAGTTGGAAAATCCCATGCCATGCACCAAACCGAATATAAACACAAGGATTAGCTTGAAAAGTCCTTTGTCGCTATCCGAGGCTCTGACTCCTGCATTTTTAAGATTGCTTAAAGCCGCAAGAACGATGGTGACAGGAATAATAAATTCGACAAGTTCGGAGTTAATGGTAAACAGGTCGAATGTTGCCATGACTAAAGTGATGGAATGTCCAATAGTGAATGCGGTGACTAGCCACACAACATGCTTGAATTCCCTAAAAATAAAAGGGCAACATAGCGCCACTAGAAAAAGCAAATGGTCATAACCATCGATATCTAGAATATGATCGATTCCTAGTTTAAAATAAATTAAAAATTCTGACATAATTGAAAATAAATCTCTTCCACAATTTCGTTCTTCCTCTTAAATTTCGTAAAAATATTTAAAAATATTCATTTTATGCTCTCTACTAAGTTAAGTCTTGCCTTTTTTTACGCCATAATGTTGAATATGCATCCATTTTATATCAGCGTGATGCAAATTAATTATGACGAAGCTGAAAATTCATTGCAAATCTCAACAAGGATATTTGCGGATGATCTTGAGCTGGCTTTGTCAGAAAGAGGTGTGGAAGGTGTGGATTTACTCGATCATAGTCAAGAATTTTCTGATGAAGTGAAGGTTTATTTGCAAGATCGGCTTAAGTTTGACGTCAATGGAAAACCAGAAGAATTTGATTTTTTGGGTATTGAGCCTGATGGAGACGCTCTTTGGGTTTATATGGAGATTAATGGAGTTCGTAAGTTAAAAGACTTGAAAATAATGAATTCGATATTAACAGATGCTAGAAAAAAGCAGCAAAATATTGTAAAGCTGACGGTTGATGGTGAGAAAATGGTTTATAAACTTGATGAAAACAAAACAACAATCGAGTATGACGCAAAATAAAGAGATGTTGAAGTGCCCTTGCGGTTCGAATTTGAATTATTCTGAATGTTGCGGGAGAGCGCATAGAGATCAATCCATGGCAAAAACAGCTTTGCAATTGATGAAGAGTCGTTATTCTGCCTATGTATTGGGTAAAATCGATTATATAAAGCAAACCACGCATCCCAAAAAAAGAAAGTCGTATGACTTTGATCAACTAAAAAGGTGGTCGAAGGAATCCGAGTGGTGCGGACTGGAAATTCTCGATGCGGGAAGCAAGGATGAAAAGGTCACTAAAGATATTGTAAAGTTTAAAGCTAAATTTATTCAATCTCAGAAGATGCACGAACATGTTGAATTATCTCGTTTTGAGAAGAAAAAAGGGCTTTGGTATTATTTGGATGGAGATGTGAGTTAATAGTCGTCTGTGTCCGAATTTACTTCATTGATTGCATCCCAGATTAAGCTGGATTCATAGCCTTTGCTTGCCATGTGACGAAAAGTTTTGGCATTGTTAGTTCTTGTGTCACCTTTTTTTAATGAGCTAGCTTTTCGTTGGGCAAGTTTTATCATTTTATCCCAATAGGCTTCAGGAGAAATCTCATTTAACGCTTCTTTTATAAGATCATTAGGAATGCCTTTGAGCTTTAAAAACTGGCTGATTTTTATTTTTCCCCACCCGTTTTGATTGAATTTGCCTCGGACGATACTGCTTGCATATCTGTTTTCATCCAAGTATTTATTTTCAGTTAAATATGCAATGCAAGCTTCAATAACGTTAGAAGCAAGCCCAGAATCATTGAGCTTGCTTTCAACTTCTTTAACACATCTATCTTGATATGAACAATATTTAGCCATACTGAAAATGGCTTCTTTGAATGCTTTGTCTTCCATTTATTAGAATAATGGAGTTCCTTTGTATACATTGTTCTCTTCCAAAGGCAGTAAGGTACCTCTGAATTCAAATCGTTCTCCTCTGTTGCCAGTTATTCTCATGGTTGAAGTGCTTCCGTAATTGGCATTGATGAAAATTTGATAGCTTCCAATACTGGACATGGCGTCAATTCGGATGGAAACTGTTTTTTTGCCTTTGGTTATTTTATATTGAGATACTCTGCCATCAACAGTCAGTCCGCCTAATCCATTGTATCCAGGCCATGGAGCTGCTGGAAAAGCAAGTTGGATAGTTACATTTTCACCATCTGTAGCGAAGAAATTCAAATTTGGTTGAATAGGAGCTGATTGTCCACGTCTGCCTACAAGAGTATGAGCTTCTAATATAAAGTGCTTGGATTCTGCAATATCACTAGATTTTTGAAGATTCTCTTGTTGTTCTTTTTTACGCAACTCTTTTCTTTCTTGTTTGCTGAGTTTTTTATCTTCGTTTTGCGCGTATCCATTGAATCCAAAGGAAAAAATCAGCGCGATGATCAATAGATATTTCATAATGTTAGATTTTAGAATGCAAATTTTGTATTTCATTAATAATACAAATGTAATCAAGTAAACCCTAATCTAAATCTTGGTCAATGATATTTTTAACGTCAATTTGCATTCGAAGGGTTTACTATTTATCTAAAGTCTATGATAATCACAATCGTTAGGCTTTGAATTTTTCTCTCACTGTTTCAAGCGTATCGAATAGTTCATTAGGATCCAAGGATTCCACAAGTTTGGTCCTGAAAGGCTTGAAGTGGGCAATTCCTCTGAAGTAATTGGTATAATGCCTTCTCATTTCCAAGATCCCTTGGCGTTCTCCTTTCCATTCTATAGAAAGCTTCAAGTGTTCCACAGCTACATCAACTCTTTCATCCAATGTTGGAGGAGCTAATTTTTCGCCTGTTTTGAAGAAATGCTTGATTTCGCGGAATATCCAAGGGTATCCAATGGCAGCTCTACCAATCATGATTCCATCGACTCCGAATTTGTTCTTGTATTCCAAGGCCTTTTCAGGAGAGTCAATGTCGCCATTTCCAAATATTGGAATGTGGATGTCTTGCTGATTTTTAACATCCGCGATATATGACCAATCAGCCTCGCCTTTGTACATTTGAGACCTCGTTCTGCCGTGAATTGTCAATGCCTGAATACCGGCTCCTTGCAGCCTTTTCGCTACTTCTATTATTTTAATGGAGTCATGATCCCAGCCAAGTCTTGTCTTTACAGTTACTGGCAATTTCACTTGCTTGACAATCTCGGCGGTCATCTTTTCCATTTTTGGAATATCCTTAAGGATGCCTGCTCCAGCTCCTTTGCAAGCTACTTTTTTTACAGGGCAGCCATAATTGATATCTACCAATTCAGGAGCGGCTTCTTCCGCTCTCGCTGCGGCCATTCTCATCGAGTCGATTTTGTCACCGAATATTTGTATGCCTATAGGACGTTCTTCGTCATAGATGTCCAATTTTTGCAAGCTTTTAGCAGCATCTCTTATCAGACCATCAGAGGAAATAAACTCCGTATACATCAAGTCCGCGCCGTTTTTTTTGCAAACAGCTCTGAAGGGAGGGTCGCTGACATCTTCCATAGGTGCAAGCAACAATGGAAAATCCGCAATCTCTGTTTCTCCTATTTTTACCATTGACTTTTTAGAACTATATTTGAATCATATGAATGGAACTGACAAAAATAACGTATTTGGAAATTTAATCGTACAAAGATTGAGATTTATTGCCCCTTTTTTATTCATTTTAGCAGGGATGCTAACAATCGGCTCTTTTTTGGGGATTGCTTTTAGTCTTCCTTTGATGGGCTTTGATTTCGAAATTTTGCAACAGGTGTTGGCCGATCCCATAAATTATCCACAATATAAAAACGCTATACTTTTGATGCAAGCTGGCCAGTCTATTGGATGGTTGTTTGTAGCGCCTTGGCTTTATCTTAAATATGTGAAGCGAGTGAATCCTGTGGATTATGTTGGAGATCGAAGCGCTTCGATTAGCATGGTAGGATTAACGGTGTTGATTGGATTTTCGTTTATGATTTTTGACTCGGTGATAGTCGAGTGGAACAAGAGTTTGCAATTCCCTGAGTTTATGTCAGAGTTCCAACAGTGGGCAATGGAAAAGGAAAAAATGCTAGAGGAGTTGACTAAGTTTTTTACCGAGTTCAGTTCGTTCTCAAATTTTGCTATTGCCTTTGTTGTTATCGCTTTGATCGCTGGGATTGGAGAGGAATACTTGTTTAGAGGAGTTTTGCAGAAGCATTTTCAAGAGTACACCAAAAGCTATCATTTGGCGATTTGGTTGGCAGCGATTTGCTTTAGCGCCATACATATGCAATTTTATGGCTTTGTTCCTAGAATGCTGCTTGGGGCTCTTTTCGGGTACTTATATTATTATTCTGGCAATTTAATTTACCCGATAGTCGCGCACATTTTCAATAATGGATTAGTGGTGACTTTGACATATTTCGATCAAATAGGCTTGACTCATCTTGACCTTCAAAAAGAAGAAAGCGCTCCAATTTATGCTGTTGTTGCCGGCTTGCTAATTAGCATGATGGGTTTGAAAGCATTTAGAGCGCATTTCATGCAAAAGGAGTCTTAGATTATTGCTTTGAAGAGTTCTTTTGCCATAAGCTATCCGTGAAATAGCCCTCGCTGTCTATGAAGTTGTTGATTATTTTAAAGCCGGATTTCGAGGCAAGTTCTTCGATGTCGTCAAAACTATACTTTTGAGATACTTCGGTGAATATGCATTCGTCTTTTTCAAGTGCGAATTGCCAATTTAGATGCTTGAAAGTGACAATTTGTTTTTCTTCGCTGATCAAGTAGCTTTTCATGCTTCCGCTGATTGGATCATAAAAAGGGTAATGGCTGAATGATTGAATGTTGAAATCCGCCCCAAATTCCCGATTCATTCTTTCTAGGAGATTCAGATTGAAACGTTTGGTGATTCCATCCGGGTCATTGTAAGCATTTTGAATTATGCGAGGGTTTTTCTTCAAGTCTAAACCAACTAGAAACAAGTCTTTGGGAGAGAGCAATGAATTTATTTTTTCCAAAAATTCTGCGGCTTCAATGGGAAACATATTGCCAATATTTCCTCCCAGAAACAACAGGAGCTTTTGCTCGTCTGAACCTTGCTCTTGAGCTAAATAATCGAAGTAGTCTGAGCAAATCGCTTTAATCTCAATATCTTTGATTTCTGATGAAACATTTTTTTCCAATTCATCCAGAATATTTTGGGAAATATCTATGGGTTGGTATATAAAATCAATATTAGCTTCTTTGAAAGCTTTTAATAAATGAATGATTTTAGATCCATCACCTGCTCCCAACTCAATGATTTGAAGTTTTTTAGTTTTATCTATTTGCTTAGCCAACTGTTGAGAGTATAAAATGAGTATTTCCTCTTCCGCCTTGGTTGGATAATAATGCTCGCATCTCATGATTTCTTTAAATATCTCGTCTCCTACTTCGTCATAGAAAAACTTTGAAGAAATATGCTTGGGTATTTCACTCAGTCCATTTTTTATTTCTTGAGCATTTTGCAGATCGATTTGTGTTTCCACTAATGATTCATTGAGCTGATTCATGGTTGGAGATTTCGGTATGAAATTATTGTTAAAATGATTTATTATGAAATATTTATAAGCTGTTTTTGCATAAGCGAATACCCGTGAATTGCCACCTGTCTTCAGGTCTGAAGAAGTTTCGGTATGAATGTCTAATGTGGCTTTCAGGGGTAGCGCATGAGCCGCCTCTAAGAACCATTTGATTGATCATGAATTTGGCATTGTATTCCCCCAGAGCGCCTTTGGCTTTTTTAAAATTAGGGTAAGGTAGATATGAGCTTTGTGTCCACTCCCAGCAGTCCCCGATAAACTGAAATGAACTGAATGCGGGAGTTGGATGAAGTTGATCGCTTTCTAATAGGTTATGAACGTGATCATGGTCATTTAGAATTTTCTTGGCAGCGATTTCCCACTGATGCTCTGATGGCAAGCTCATGCCTGCCCAGTCAGCGAAAGCTTCAGCCTCAAAATAGCTTATATGGGTGACCGGAGCATGAGGATCTAATTCTTCTAGACCTGAAAGCGTGTATTCCATCCATTTTCCGTTGTCTTTTATCCAATAGTATGGTGACTTTATTTGGTTGTTTTGCACCCATTCCCATCCTTCGGAAAGCCAGTATTTGAATGTTTCATACCCTCCGTCTTCTATGAACTCCAAGTACTCTTTGTTGGTAACTAACCGGTCAGCTATGTTGTATTGTTTGACATAGACTTCATGGACAGGTTTCTCATTGTCAAATGAGAACTCCCCTTTGTCATTGGCTCCGATACTATATATTCCTGCGGGGATGTTGATGAACTTTAATTCTAATTGGTCTCTCTCTTTTTTATCTTCTCTATTTTCTTTCGAATTGTAGCTAGGCAAGGTAGGATTTTGGAAGAGTGAGTATTTAAGATCGGTTAAGAGCAGTTCTTGATGCTGTTGTTCGTGATTAAGGCCAAGAGTAACCAATTCTTGTATTTGGATAGAGTCTGTTGTAGAAATCAAATCCAGCATTTGTTCGTCTATAGCTTTCCGGTAAGCTATTACCTCTTGCACTGAAGGCCTGCTGATCAATCCTCTTTGATTTCTTGCCAATCTTTTGCCTTTGTGTTCGTAGTAACTGTTGAATAAGAATTCGAATTTTGGGTGATATATGTTATAGTTTGGAATGAACTCTTTCAGAATAAAAACTTCAAAGAACCAAGTGGTATGAGCCAAATGCCATTTGGGAGGACTTACAAACGTTTCAGCTTGAAGGTTGAAGTCTTCGTTTTGAAGTGGGAGGCAAAGGTTAAGCGTTTTTTTTCTTACGTTTAGGTATTCTTCAGATAGGGTCATTTCAATATTTGAGATCAAGTTTTGCATAGTGTTAGAAAAAAGCTCTTTATGTTCTAACAAAAATTCAGCCTTATTAAGAGAGGAATGTTAAAACTTTTTAAATTTATTTGTACTTATTCTAAATAAATATTAAGTTTGCAATGTAATCTTAGCTTGATCTTCTATGATGACTGATACAATCGAAAAATCTTCACTTCATACGGTTTTTTCAAACTCTAAAGGGACTTTGTTTCAATGCGATATCGAAATGAAATTCCATCTTGTTTTCAAAGGCGAGAAGTATGCGCTTAGAGTTTGTGATTTTTTGAAATTCAAAAGATATATTCAAAGTATTGATTTGGAAGCAAAACTTGCTTCACCAGCGCCTGAAGATGATTTGGAAATTGTTTTTATCTCAGGTTCAGATAGATGCATGCTTTTGGATATGGAGGATTTGATTAGTCTCAGGGATTTATTGGAAGGCGGAATGACCATGCTTCAGTTGAATAGTATATTAGTCGAAAAGCTTGGGAATGTTTCTTTAGTTGCTGAACATTGCTAAACTCGCAACTTTTCATCTTAGTTATTGTTAGTTCTTTATTAACTAAGCGGCTTTTTTAAGAGTTAGATTTAATATAAATTATTGGATTCTCAATAGTTTGTCGTCGTTTTTGCTCTTTTAACCGTATTTTAAATAAAAGAATTAAAAACTAAGAAATGAAAGATTTATTAAGCATAGAAAAATCGTTGACAGAAGATGTAGAGTTGGCGTTGAACAAGCAGATTGCAATGGAAGCTGGAGCTTCCGCTTCCTATCTTGCTATGGCGAGTTGGTGCATGGCTAATGGATTTGACTTGGCTTACGAGTATTTTATCAAGCAATCGGATGAGGAAAGAGAGCACATGAAGAAATTGTTCAGATATGTGAACAACATGGGTGGGCTTGCTCATTCGCCGCAAGTAGGCAAAGTAAGAGAAGATTTTGACAGCTTGAGGGAAGTTTACGAGTATATGTTGAGTCAAGAGATTGCGGTGACGCAAGCGATCAATAATTTGGTGGATTTCTGCATGAAGCATAAAGACTATTCTACTGTGGAATACCTTAACTGGTTCGTGAAAGAGCAAAGAGAAGAAGTCTTCATCTCAAGACGAGCATTGAAGTTGTTCGACCTTATGGGACAAGATGGATTGGGGCTATATGAAATTGAAAAGGCTGTGACACAATTGAAATTCAAAGAATAGAAGAATTCTAGTAATATTTTAAAAGCTATCATCAATATTGGTGATAGCTTTTGTTTTGTTAGGCGATATGTGTTTATTTTCAGTATGAGGTATAAGCTGATTTAATATCAATTATTAGTAAATGAATTTTAAATTAGGTTATTTTACCAATTAATTTTTTTCAACCATAATCCGGACACATATGAAAGAGTGGGTGGTCGCATATAATACGCAAGATCAGATTAGAGCCGAGATGGTCAAAGATTTGCTGTTGCAGAAAGGTATAGCCGCAGTGGTGGTGAATAAGATGAGCTCTCCTTATCAGATGTTTGGCGAGTATGAAGTTAAAGTGAATGTGGATCAAATCTTAAAAGCAAAAGGATATATAGAGCATGTCGATTTTGAGTAAGTTTAATAATCTAACCCAAAGAATCATTACGGGAATAATAGGAGTAGTGATATTGATTAGTGGGATTTATTGGGATGAGTGGACCTATTTTTTGCTGTTTTTGACGCTTTGCATATTTACTCAAAGAGAATTTTATAAGCTTGTGGGCATAGATGGCCAAATACCGCTTAAGACATTCGGCACGTTTTGCGGAGCCGTGCTTTTCACATTGATATTTTTGATAGAAAAAGGCTCAATTGACTCCAAGTATTTGTTCGCTATATTTCCGCTATTGTCAGTTTCCTATTTAGTGAAGCTGTATAAAAAAGACGAAAAGAAACCTTTCACGAATTTGGCATTCACATTCATGGGGATTGTTTATATCGCTGTTCCTATATCGTTGATCAATGTGATTGCATTCTCACAAGGAGGAAAGTATGAATGGCAAATGATTGTGGGGCTTTTGTTGTTATTGTGGGCAAGCGATACTGGGGCTTATTTCGCAGGAGTGAATTTTGGCAAACGAAAACTATTTGAAAGAGTTTCTCCTAAAAAGTCATGGGAAGGCTTTTTTGGCGGAGCCTTGCTTTCTTTGGGAATCGCATGCTTGATCAGCTTGTATTTCACAAACTTGGCTTTGTGGGAGTGGCTTTGCCTATCGGTGATTACTATCATTGCGGGCACTTACGGAGATTTGGTTGAATCGCTATTCAAGAGAAGCATATCAATCAAAGATTCGGCTTCCAGCATTCCTGGTCATGGAGGTTTTTTGGATCGATTTGACGGTTTATTGTTGGCTACGCCATTTATCGTGGCCTTTTTAAAACTTTTGTGATCGTTTTAGTTAATAATTTTAAAAAAAAACGTTGATATTAGGAACAAATTTATAATTTAGCGCTTAAAATCAACATCATTTTTACCTATATTATTATGTCATACATTGAACCAGCACCGATAAAGGATAAGGAAAACCCTTTTGAATCAATGATGAAACGCTTCAAGCAAGCTTCGCATTCATTGGGGTTAGATGACGAAATATACAATGTATTGAAGTCTCCGGACAAGCAAGTGATTGTATCGTTGCCAGTAACCATGGATGATGGAAGTATCAGGGTATTTGAAGGGTACCGTGTGATTCATTCAAACATTTTGGGGCCTACAAAAGGTGGTGTTCGTTATGATATGGGAGTTAATCTGGATGAGGTAAAAGCCTTGGCCGCGTGGATGACTTGGAAATGTGCAGTAGTGGATATCCCATATGGTGGAGCCAAAGGTGGTATTCGTTGCAATCCAAGAGAAATGTCGGCTGGCGAGATCGAAAGATTGACTAGATCATATACGACTGCCATGAACGATATATTCGGACCAGACAAGGATATTCCCGCGCCGGACATGGGTACGGGCCAAAGGGAAATGGCTTGGATGATGGATGAATATTCAAGAAATCAAGGAAAGACTGTTACTGGAGTAGTTACTGGAAAGCCGCTATTCCTTGGAGGGTCATTGGGAAGAGAAGAAGCAACAGGTAGAGGCGTGATGATTTCTGCTCTTGCTGCGATGGAAAGAATGAAGATAAATCCTTACAAAGCTACTGTGGCTGTGCAAGGGTTTGGAAATGTAGGTTCTTTTGCTTCTTTGCTATTGGAAGAGCGTGGAGCTATGATTGTCGCTGTGAGCGATATTAGCGGAGCTTACTATAACAAAAATGGAATCGACATCAAAAAGGCCATAGAATATAGAAATTCAAACGGCGGAACGATGGAAGGCTTTGAAGGAGCTGAAAAGATTGGCGGATCAGATATATTGACTTTGGATGTGGATGTGTTAGTGCCTGCTGCGAAGGAGGATGTGATCACGACCAGAAACGCGGCGGATATCAAGGCAAAGCTTATTGTCGAAGGAGCTAACGGCCCTACTTCAGCGAATGCTGACCAAATTATCAATGACAAAGGCATCGTTGTGGTGCCGGATATTTTGGCTAATGCTGGAGGTGTGACAGTGTCTTACTTCGAGTGGGTGCAGAACAGACTTGGATACAAGTGGACTAGAGAGCGTGTGAATAGAAGGTCTGACAGAACGATTAGAGCAGCGTTCAGCAATGTTTGGGCTACTTCTGAGGAGTACGGAGTGTCTTTGAGAATCGCAGCTTACATTGTTGCTATTGACAAAGTCGCTAAAGCTTACAAGTTCAGAGGCGGTTTCTAGATTGAAAATATTTTAGTATTAATAAAAAAACAAGCGTCAGAATAGACGCTTGTTTTTTTATTAAGAAAATTTTCGATTACATTGCGAGCGTAATTGTGCGGAAGATTTGGAGTTGTTTGATCATTATCGTTTCTAGTGAGCGTTACTGCTCAAAAAACTTATTTTCTTTGGTGAATTATTCTTAATGAATTGCTGAGTCTTTCAATATTTGGATGAAAAAAAAGGGGATATTAATAGTAAACTTGGGAACGCCAGATAGTCCTAGTGTTCCTGATGTTAGAAAATACCTTAGGGAGTTTTTGATGGATGGAAGAGTGATTGACATTCCGTTTTTATCAAGATGGATGCTGGTCAATTTGATTATCGCGCCATTTAGAGCTCCAAAGTCAGCCAAAGTGTATGAAGAGCTGTGGGATGAAAGAGGCTCTCCCTTGCTTTATTACGGCGAAGACGTGGTAAAAGCTTTGAAAGAAGAATTGCCAAATGAGTATGAGGTTGAGCTTGCAATGAGATATCAATCTCCAAGCATTGAGAACGGATTGCAGGCGTTAAAATCCAAATGCGTCAGCGAGATTTTGGTATTGCCGTTGTTCCCTCAATATGCTTCGGCTACGACAGGATCTGTGGTCCAAAAAGTTAATGATATCGTCAATACTTGGCAGGTTATTCCATCGATCAAGTTTGTGAATCAGTTCTTGGAAGAAGAATCATTCATGGATGCGTTGACAATCGTGGCGAAGAAATATGTGGAAGAAGAGAAATATGACCATTTCTTGTTTAGTTATCACGGATTACCTGAAAGGCAAATTCATAAAGCTTCTGTGGATGGTTATTGCAAATTAAATGACAAATGTTGTAGTACTTTTCACAAAAAAAACCAATATTGCTACAGGGCTCAGTGTTTTGAGACTTCGAGGTTATTAGCTTCGCGTTTGGGGATTGAAGAGGAAAACTATACGGTATGCTTCCAATCCAGGCTTGGTAAAGATCCATGGATTCAACCCTATGCGGACGACTTGTTGAAAGAGCTTCCAAAACAAGGCAAAAAAAGAGTCTTGGCCTTTTCGCCTTCGTTTGTAGCCGATTGTTTGGAGACAACGATCGAGGTCGGTGAAGAATTTAAAGAGGAGTTCATTGATGCTGGCGGCGAGAAATGGGACTTAGTGGAAAGTCTTAATAATCACCCGCTTTGGATAAATTGTTTGAAAGAGATTATTCTTAAAAATACCTAATAAACCTTTACTATAGACAATATATAGTAATGCATAGGGGAGCAAATCGCTCCCTTTTTTATTTCCATTAAAAAATATAATCCTGCCAATTTTTGCGTTTTAAATATTGTGTGAAATAAACTTGTAGCGTGTTTTTGGGTTTCAAGGATAGTATTTTACTCTAGGGGATATTTCTTTAAATTAAAATTGGAAAAGGGGATGAAGGAGAAAGCATGGCTATTGAAGTTTTTTGTAGTTGGTATGGCGGGTATGTTGTTCATGGGCTGTCAGGGTAATGACGATACGAATAATACCGACTTTGAAGATCTTTCTCATTATTACAGAGACATTCAAAATCTCAAGATAGAAGTGGCTTATGAAAAAGGCGCGGAACCTTACTCAAACATGACAAATGGAGATTATTGGGATTTTACGAGTGAAAACATAGCCGCTTTGTTTTCCAATGAAATGTTGAAAGTCGATGTCGACAATGAAGCTGGAGATATGCTTGAGTTGCCTGCCCAGAATAAAGAGTCTTTCTCCGCGGAGGATTTGTTGAATTTATGGAGAGCGAATTTTAGCACATCTAATACGCCTACGGACGCTTATTTATACCTTTTGTTTGTTGATGGTTTTTTTCAGGATACCGATGGGCAAAATTTAGAAGGTGTCATAGGTGTAAACATCACAGGCACTCCGGTAACTGCTGTTTTTATGCCTGTAGTGGAGAGGTCCAGCAGGTTGTTGCCTACAAGGGCATTTGTAGAGCAGACAACTGTCATTCATGAAATGGGGCATGCTGTGGGCTTAGTGAATAATGGGGTGCCATTGACTTCCGAACATCAAGATGTAGAGCATGGCGCGCATTGCACCAATCAAGAGTGTGTTATGTATTGGTTGAATGAAGGCGTTGCTGATATGATTGCTTATATTCAAAGGTTTCAAGAGACAGGCTCAAAGGTAATATTTGGAGATGAGTGCTTGAAAGATACTAGGTCATATAGGCCTTAGAGTCAAACAAAAATAGAATAATAAAGCGGAAGGCTTTAGCGTTAAAGTGGTGTCACAAAACCTATTTTTGGATACCATGAAAAATCGCAGAGACTTTTTAAAAACGGGAGCGTTAGCCACTGCCGGCATGATGACTTTCCCTAACATTTCATTTGCCGGCGTGAAAGAATTTTCATCGAATAGACCGGGCTTTGCCTCGCGAAAATTCACGTCTGATATTGTAGAAGATGTCATCAAAACTTTCAAAGGAAAAACAGCTGATTCGGAATTGGCTTGGATGTTTGGGAATTGCTTCCCAAATACTTTGGATACAACTGTGCTTTCTCATACAGTAGGCAAGAAACCAGATACTTTTATTATCACAGGTGACATACCAGCTATGTGGTTGAGAGACTCAACGGCACAAGTTTGGCCTTATATGCCTTTGATTAATGAAGACAAAAAGCTAAAGACGTTGATTTTAGGCTTGATCAACAGGCAGACTGCATGTATTTTGATCGATCCATATGCTAATGCTTTTAACAAGGGAGCAGAGGGTAGTCACTGGGAATCTGATATCACTGATATGAAGCCAGAGCTTCATGAAAGAAAGTGGGAAATTGATTCGCTTTGCTATGCGGTGAGGCTCGCTTATAATTATTGGAAAATATCCGGAGACACCAGTGCTTTTGACAAGGATTATAAAACGGCAATGGGATTGATTCTTAGAACGTTTAAAGAGCAACAAAGAAAAGATGGTGTTGGTCCTTATACTTTTATGAGAAATACTTCAAAATACGAGGATAATGTCCCTTTGTATGGAGCTGGTAATCCAGTGAAGCCTGTTGGTTTGATAGCCTCGATATTTAGACCATCTGATGACTCAACAGTATTTCCGTTTTTAGTGCCTTCCAATTATTTCGCTGTTGTTTCATTAAGGCAAATGGCTGAAATCAGCAATGGAATATATGATGACAGGGATTTTGCACTGGCTTGCAATGAAATGGCAGATGAAGTTGACAAAGCCTTGAAAGTTTATGCAAGAGCGGATATGGGAGATTTAGGCACTGTGATACCTTTCGAAGTTGATGGCTTTGGAAACAGACTAATGATTGATGATGCGAATATCCCGAGTTTATTGTCGCTTCCTTATTTGGATGCCATGGATAAAGAAGAAAAGGTCTATCAAGACACTCGTTCATATATCTTAAGCGAGAATAACCCGTTTTTCTTCAAAAGCGATATTGCCGAAGGCATTGGAGGTCCTCACATCGGAATGAATTATATCTGGCCGATGTCGATCATTATGAGAGCGATGACTAGCGATGATGAAAAAGAGATCGCTTTCTGCTTGAATATGCTTAAGAAAACACATGCGGGCACTGGGTTTATGCACGAGTCGTTCCATAAAGATGATCCTGCAAATTATACAAGATCTTGGTTCGCTTGGGTAAATACTTTATTTGGCGAATTGGTTTGGAAGCTTTATAATAATAAACCGCAAATTGTAAGCGCGTAAAATATTGGAAGCTGCTGAGTGTATTCAGCAGCTTTTTTATTAAAAATATTATCTATGCTCATTATTTAATATTTATAAATAATAACTTGCTATTTCATCTTAACCCTTATCAGATTTGTTATGTTGAAAGATAAATTTTTTGCAAAAATATGGAGCTTAATAGCTGTCTTGAGCTTATTGAGTGTTCAAAGCGCGGTGTTTGGACAAGTTTCCGAGGATGATTGTCGTCGCGCAGAGTCATTTCTGTGGGAGAATATCGCCCAAAAGAAAGTTTACAATTTATGGATGACTTCAGGCTTTGCCAAGGATAGCAGCGGTTTATGGTATTTGGAGCGATCACCAAAGGCAAAGACATTTGAATGGGTTGATTTTAAGACAGGCGAAAGCAAGCGTTTGTTTGATCATGATATCTTAGCTGATAAATTGGCTGAAAAGACTGGCAATGAGGTAAAAGCGAATAAATTGCCATTTAACAAGGTTGAGATTATTTCGAATAATGAGTTTTCTTTTTCAGTAAAAGGAGAAAAGTACCAGTATAATCATATTACTGGAGAGTTAATCGAGAAAAGTGAAGACTCGGAAGAATCCTCTAGCGAGGGAATTTTATCTCCCGATGGCAAATGGGAAGCATTTTCAAAAGAGTACAATCTTTATATCCGGTCAGTGGAATCCGAAGAGGAATTTCAGTTAACTTTTGATGGAAAGAAAGGCTATGAATATGCAACGTATTATGGTTGGTATGATTTGATGAAGGGAGAAGGAGGGAAGCGATCTTCGAGGTTTTATGTTGACTGGTCTCCTGATTCAAAGTATTTGCAAGCAGATCTTTGTGACATGAGATCCGCTCGCAAGATGTATCTGCTTGACTATAGTCAAGACACATTGTACAGGCCGGAGTTGTATTCGTATTTCAGAGGAAGCCCCGGAGACACCTCAATGGTTGAAATGACACCGTACTTTTTTGATGTAGAAAAAAGAAAAGCATTGCCGATTGAGTTGGAAAAAAGAACACACATTAATAATTATTGGATTCAATGGCTGGAAGAGTCGAATAATGCTTTAGTGCTTGATAGAAAAAGAGGCTTTAAGAGTTTCTCGTATTCTTTGATTGATTTGAGTTCTGGAATTGTCAAAGAGCTTTACGGAGAAATTTCCGATACAAATATTCCGGAAGGGATGGAAATGATTGTTTTTGAGGATAAAAACAAATTTGTGTTCTTTTCTGAAAAGTCGGGATGGCAGCACCTGTATAGTTATGACTTAAAATCAGGTAAAATAAAGGCTTTGACTCAAGGAGATTTCAAAGTTCATAAAGTTTTGAAAGCGGATAAAGAAACAGGTAAGATTTTCATGCTTGCCAGCAGCCCTGAAAAAGACGCCAATCCTTATCACAGACAATTATGTCATGTGAATATCAATGGAGGTAAAATTAAATGGTTGACAGATTATAAGTTCAATCATGATGTGAAACTTTCACCAGATAATAGATACTTTATCGACGCTTTATCAACGGTCGAGACCCCAACAGAATATGTGCTTCGCGATACTAAGTCGGGAAAGAAGATTGTTGATTTGGCGGTTACAGACATTTCAAAATTGGAAGCCAAAGGCTGGAAAGCTCCTGAATCTTTTACCGCAGTGGCAAGAGATGGGAAGACAACGATTTATGGAGCCGTTTGGAAGCCTTCGAATTTTGATCCGAACAAGAAGTACCCTGTGATTGACCATACGTATTCGGGCCCCCATACTCAAATGTACCCAAGAAATTTCCAGCGAGCGTTTTGGGGAGAGCAAGCTTTGGCTGAGTTAGGATTTTTGGTAGTGAAAATCGACGGAATGGGAACAAATGACAGGTCAAAAGCTTTTCATGATGTTTCGTATCTCAACATGGGAGAGAACCTATTGGATCATAAATTGGCTATAGAGCAATTAGCGGAGAAAAATGAATGGGTAGATGTAGACCGAGTGGGTGTTTATGGGCATTCCGCTGGAGGGTATGATGCGACGCATGCCATGTTGGCTTATCCGGATTTTTTCAAAGCGGCTGTCTCAAGTTCTGCTGATCATGATTTCAGAATGGAAAAAGCTTGGTGGCCTGAGATGTATATGGGGTGGCCGGTTGAAGATTCGGTTTATAATGCTATTTCGAATGTTACCATGGCTGAAAACCTGAAAGGAAAACTTATGCTTGTGCACGGGGGTATGGATGAGAATGTGAATCCTTCGGCTACTTTCAAACTTGCGGAAGCATTGATTAGAGCTGACAAGGATTTTGATCTTTTGATTATGCCGAGCCAAGACCATAGTTATGATGATTATCACTCCAAATATTTTAGAAAAAGGCTTTGGGCATTCTTCGTTAAAAATTTGAAAGGGGAGAAATTCCCATGGAATTACGGCGAAAAGGAAATCGCTCAATAATCTTTTTCAGTAGAACTTTATGATTTTTCTTACTTCGAAATAATAAGAGAAAAATCTGATTATAACAAGTGATAAAGCCATGCGACTCTCGTATGGCTTTTTTATGTTCATTTTATTACATCCTAAATTTTTATTATTAGGAAAAAAAATTGGATTACGAAACTAAGTGACATGGATATTGTTATTAAGGTAAATAGATTGAGAATGATACAATAAATTGAATATAAGATATTTACCATTTTCATGTGTGTAGTTTTGTTTGTTTGTTTTTTTAGTTTAAGTTGCCCTCAGCTCAAAAGGAGTTGAGGGTTTTTTTTTATAGCCCTCAGTTATTGGCTTTATGGCTTTTTTATTTACTCATATCACTTTATTTTTGTTTAATACCATTCATATACACTTCGCATGGCCAATAAAATTCAATACGATTATAAACCAGAGCATCTGAATATTTCCGAGCCTAACAAATACAAGGAATCGGATTTGAAATCAGAGCAAATGCTATTGAATATCGGACCTCAGCACCCTTCCACACATGGAGTTTTAAGGTTGGAGGTAATTACCGATGGAGAAATAGTGGTGGATGTCATTCCCCACATGGGCTATTTGCATAGATGTTTTGAAAAGCATGCTGAGTCATTGATGTATAATCAGATTATTCCATATGTTGACCGAATGGACTATTTGGCGGCTATGAATTCTGAGCATGTGTATTGCATGGGCGTTGAGAAAATGCTTGGAATTACTGACAAGATTCCCAAGCGAGTGGAATACATAAGAGTGCTTGTCTCGGAGCTTAATCGTCTAGCTTCGCATTTTTTGGCGATTGGAACATTTGGTTTGGATATCGGAGCTACAACGCCATTTTTATGGCTGATGAGAGACCGAGAACACATCTTGAGGTTATTGGAATGGGCTAGCGGAGCGAGAATGCTTTACAATTATATCTGGATAGGGGGCTTGTATTACGACTTGCCTGTTGGCTTTGAGGAAAGGTGCTTGGAGTTTATCAATTACTTGAAGCCAAAGCTTCGTGAATATGAAGGCTTACTTTTGGAAAATAAGATTTTTGTCGAGCGAACTGCCAAAGTTGGCGTCTTGCCTTTGGATCTTGCTGTTAATTATGGAATAACGGGACCGATGTTGAGAGGTTCTGGACTTAAATACGACTTGAGAAGAGTAGATGGTTACAGTGTGTACCCTGAATTGGATTTTGATGTGCCTATCGGCAAGGGAGAGATGGGAACCACAGGTGACTGCTGGGATAGAACTTATGTGAGAGCTCGAGAATGCTGGGAATCCGTGAAGATAATGGAGCAATGCTTGGAGCGCTTAACTACTGATTTGAAAAGAGACAAGAGTTTTGACCCTCAAGCGGCGGTTCCTAAGAGAGTAAGACCTAAAAAGCAGGATATTTACTTTCGCGGCGAAACAGCTAAAGGGGAATTGGGCTTTTTTATGAGAGCAGATGGCAGAAGCGACAAGCCGCTTCGTTGCAAGGTTAGATCTTCTTGTTTTGTGAACCTTTCGGTATTAAGCGAAATTTCAAAAGGCTGCATGATAGCCGATCTTATCGCCATAGTAGGCTCTATTGACTTCGTAATGGGTGAAGTGGATAGGTAGTATGTGATTTATTGCTGAATGCTTGGTACATCAAATGGTTTTTTGGTTGTTATTATTAATAATGTTAAATAAATTTTCCAGAGCATCGTTTATCGAGAGAGTTTAGTTGAATTGAGCTTTTCGATGAATTATGAAGAAAAAATTATTTGATGTATTAACAATAGGCGGTGCAACTTTCGCAATGTTCTTTGGTGCCGGAAACCTTCTTTTCCCTCCATCTGTAGGAGCGAACTTGGGAGAGCAATGGGAAATGGGCGCTTTTGGATTTTGCATAACTTCCTTGGGTTTGTCATTTTTGGCAATTTTGGGGGTTATTATTTCTGGAAAAGATTTTTCAGGAATAGCGGATAAAGTTGGCAAAAGATTCAGCTTGCTGTTGGCAACAACAGTTATATTGCTTATTGGGCCTTTTTTAGCTATACCGAGAACAGCTGCCACTACTTTTGAAATTGGTGTTCAGCCTTTAACTTCTTCTGTCGAGGGATGGTGGATAAGCATTATTTATTTCGGTTTGGTGGTTTTCTTTTGTATCAACCCGAAAAATATCATCGATAAGATCGGAAAGTTCTTGACGCCTTTTTTGGTGGTTTCGTTATTGTTGATCATCGGAAAAGCATTTATTTCATCAGAACCAATATCAAGCGATATTGCCGCTTCAGAAGCATTCCTTACTGGATTTAAAGAAGGATACCAAACACTTGACGCTATGGCGGGAATCGTTTTCACGACGATTATTATTTCCGCGCTTAGAAGCAAAGGCTATGTTTCCAATCAAATGAAATTTAAAATGACATTGTTCTCAGGAGGACTGGCTATTGGCTTGTTGGCTTTTGTTTATTGGGGCTTGAGTTTCTATGGAGCATCATTTGATTTGTCTAGTAATCCGGAAACAAGTCGTGCCGATATACTAGTTACTTTGGTCAACAGTTCTTTAGGAAGAACAGGTTTGTATATATTCGCCATAGCAGTATCCGCAGCATGTTTTACTACGGCAATTGGATTGACTTCGACCGTGTGTTTGTTTTTCAGTAAAATGTTTAATGGTAAAGTGAGCTACAAATTGCTTGTGGTGGTTGTCTCAGTGCTTGGAGCGATATTGTCCGTTACGGGAGTTGATAATATCGTGATGTTTTCAGGTCCTGTGCTGGAGTTGCTGTATCCTACTATTATAGTTTTGATTTTTCTTAATTTATTTGGCGATAAAGTGCCTGCGAATATTCACAAAGGAATGGTAACGAGCACGTTATTGTTTAGCGTGGTTCTTATGTTCGAGAACTTGTCCGGAGTGACGACGATGTTTTCTTCCGTCCATGAAAACTTGCCTTTCGCTGAGATTGGTTTGTCATGGTTAGTGCCGGCTTTTGTTGGAGGATTGGCAGGGGTTTTGCTTTCCAAGCTTAGGCTATTTAGAGTGCAATAATGTAAATGTTTATTCGGAAAATTATTAAATATAAATTAATGATTTGCCTAACATGACATTTGCTAAATCGTATAAATTAATGAAGTTCGCCAATACTTGATACTGGCGAATTTTTTCTTTTTAACCACAATTTTGAGTCATGGACAATCAAAGCAATAATCAATCAGGAGTTAATGTTCTTTTTCTTGGCAACAATCCTGCTGAGATGAGCGATGTGTATGAGCAATTTCATAATTATCGATTTGAGGACAAAAAATACCACATGGAAGTGAGTTTTGATGTCAAGGATAGTTTGAAGAAACTTGTCAAGTTCGATTATGATTGCATATTGTTGTCTGATACGCTCAATATCAAGGAGATTAAAAGGTTTTTGAAGGTAATGAGAAGGAAAAATAGGATTAAGCATTTGCCTATTACTCTTCTTAAAACTGATAATAGATTTTCTGTATCAAATAGTGGAATTTATGAGTTTTTATTGAAGTCAAGTTTGACACCTAAAAGACTTTCGAGGGCGATTTTGAGGGCTATGGTTTCCGCAAAAAAGTATGCTCAAACAAGAAATTAAAGACAAAATCGCCTTATTTTTACGTTGATATTAATAATCGACGTTGAGAAAGGTATGGGTAAAGATCAAAGCGAAACTTTAGAAAAAGTAAATTGCTACCACTGCGGAAGCGAATGCGCAGAAGAACACATTTTTTTTGATGATAAGGATTTTTGCTGCCAAGGTTGTCAGACGGTCTACGATATCTTAAGGCAAAATGACATGTGCGATTATTATGACTTGGAGTCCAGTCCGGGAACTACGCTTTCCAATACTGACTTCAAGGATAAATTCGCCTATCTGGATAATGATCAAATTCAAGAAAAGCTCTTGGATTTCAATTCTCCGAATATTTCCAGAGTAACTCTATACATACCTGTCATACATTGTAGCTCTTGTATTTGGTTGCTTGAGAACATTTATAAGTTTAGGGATGGAATTAGCCAAAGCAGGGTTAATTTCGTCAAAAAACAAGTAACTATCCAGTTTGACCCATCGGTTATTACTCTGAGAGAAGTCGTGGAAGCGTTGGCTTCGATAGGCTATGAACCTTATATTAGTTTAGAAGAAGAGAAAAAGGAAAAGAGAAAAAGCGGGAATACTCATTTATACCTTAAGATTGGAGTTGCTGCTTTTTGTTTTGGCAATATAATGTTGCTGAGTTTTCCTGAGTATCTGGGGTTTGAAGAGATGTTTTCGGAGTTTCAACGTTTTTTCTCATATCTGAATATTGTGCTTTCCCTCCCTGTAATGTTTTATTGCAGCTTGGATTATTTTACATCAGCATGGAATGGCCTCAAGGAAAAGTTCGTGAACATAGACGTGCCAATTGCTTTGGGAATTATTGTCTTATTCTTTCGAAGCTTGTATGAAGTTCTCGCCGAGACAGGGCCTGGGTATTTTGACTCCTTGGCTGGTTTGCTATTCTTTTTGTTAGTAGGAAGGTGGTTTCAAAGCATATCGTATGATAGCTTGTCATTTGAAAGGGATTATAAATCTTATTTTCCATTGGCGATTAACAGAGTTAGAGATGGCGTAACAGAAGCTGTTCCTGTTAACCAGTTGGAGGTCAATGACGAGATTATTGTTCGTAATCAAGAAATAATACCAGCAGACAGTGTGTTGTTGAGTGATAAAGCCAATATCGATTATAGCTTTGTGACTGGAGAGTCCGAACCGGTTGAGAAGGTATGCAAAGACTATATATATGCGGGTGGAAGGCAAGTTGGCGAAAGCGTTCGTTTATTGGTGCAAAAGCCAGTTTCTCAAAGTTATCTGACTCAATTATGGAACAATGAAATATTTGAGAAAGAGAAAGTTTCTTCAAAGGATCAGATGATCAATGTGATTAGCAAGTATTTCACATTTATCGTTTTGTTTATAGCTTTTGCTTCGGCAGCTTATTGGTATTTTGTGGATAAATCGCATATGCTTAATGCTTTTACTGCTGTATTAATAATTGCATGCCCTTGCGCCTTGACGCTGGCCACTCCTTTCACTTTAGGCAGTGTGTTGAGAGTGTTTGGAAGGAATAAGCTCTATGTTAAAAATGCCAGTTTGGTTGAGCATATGGCCAAAATCAGCCATATGGTATTTGATAAGACTGGAACCTTGACTCATGCTGATCAAAATCAAGTAAGCTATTCCGGGGAGCATTTGCAAGAGTCTATAAAATTGAACATTGCAAGTATCGTTGCGCATTCAACACATCCGCTTAGCAGGCATGTATTTGATTACCTTAGCATAGATCGCTCTGACTTGTTAAAGCTGGATTATTACGAAGAAATAGAGGGTAAAGGAATAGTGGCTTCAGTTGGTGGTTTGACTTACAAAATCGGTAGTTTGAAGTTTGCTTCTTCAGATAAAGTGGAAGAAAACCTAGAGCGATCCTCAGTGCATATTTCCGGGAATGACAATTATTTGGGTAGATTTGATATAGCTAATGAATATCGAAATGGTCTTGATAAATTGATATCCAGATTAACAAGACGCTTTTCATTGTCATTGCTTTCAGGCGATAAGGCTTCTGAAAAAGCTGCTTTGGAAAAGATATTTCCCTCAGGGACAAATATCCTGTTTAATCAAAGCCCTCACGATAAGCTTTCTTATATTAAAGATTTACAATCTCAAGGCAACAAGGTGATGATGCTGGGAGATGGCCTTAATGATGCAGGGGCTTTAAAACAAAGCGATATAGGCATTGCAGTGACGGATGATATAGGGTCGTTTACTCCCGCCAGCGATGCAATATTGGATGCTAAAGAACTTTCTAAGCTTCATAGTTTTCTAAAGTTCGCATTGTATGCTCAGAAAGTAATAATAGCTTGCTTTATCTTATCGTTTTTATATAATATTACGGGCTTGTCTTTGGCTGTGACAGGAAATTTACAACCTGTATATGCGGCTATATTGATGCCTTTGAGTAGTATTTCCGTAGTGGCTTTGGCGACTATTTCAGTGAATATTAAAGCTAAACTTCAAAAGTTGTTGTAGTAATGTCGGTTATATTTATCTTAATTATCTTTAGTGTTACCGTTGCTATTGGTTTTCTAATCGCTTTCTTTTGGGCGGTAAGGTCAGGCCAGTATGAGGATACTTATTCTCCGTCGGTGAGAATATTATTCGACGATAAGGTTAAAAAAAGCGCTAAAAAGGATCAAATTGAGGAAAAATTGGAAAAAAAGAAATCTTAATAGCTTTTTTTGTGTTACAAAGGGTAGTTAGGTCCATTTTGTAGATTATGGTGAAAAAGCTACTATTGATTTTCCTTTTTGGTTTTCATTTGACGAATGTCGTGCTCGCTCAAGAAACTGCTCAATCCAAGGAAGTTTCATTGGATACAGTGGATATTGACAAGTATAAGCTTGATTCGATGTATCAAGCGTATAAACTGATAAAACAAAAGCACGAAATAGAGATGCTCAAGAAAAATGAAGAGCTTCAAAGTCATATCATCGTAAAGAAAAGCTATCAAGTGACATTGCTGGGTATTAGCATTGTCTTTTTGATGCTCATGATATTTTTCTTTATCAAGCAGTCCCGCAAAAAAGAGCTGAATAATAAAATTCTAGATCAAAAGAACAAGTTGCTTGAAACTCAGAGAAAAATTCTTGAAGAAAAGCAATATTATCTCGACCAGAAGAATGCGGAGCTTCAGAGTGTTAATGATGCATTGAAAGAGAAAAGCGAAGAAAAGTCCGCGATAGTTAGAGTAGTAGCTCACGATCTTAAATCTCCACTTGGGAATATCATGGGATTGGTTGATTTAATTGCTTTGAACTCATCTATTGATGAAGAGTCTAAGGGCTATGTCGATCTGATTAAAAAAATCATAGAAGACACGGATGATTTGATTCAAAAGATGTTGGATATTAGCGCTATCGAATCAGGAAGGGCCAATTTCGAACGCAAAGAGTTTGATTTGAATGAGTTGGTAGAAAGCGCTGTAGAGCAATTTCAGCAAAGCGCCAATCAGAAAAGAATAACATTGAAGGTTTTTAGGTCGAATGAGGGGCTTGATGGCCGCATACATTCGGATCCTTCCTACATTAGGCAAGTGATTAATAATCTTATTTCCAATGCGATAAAGTTTTCGCCATTTGACACGCAGGTGTGCGTGTGTTTGGATAGGCATGATTCAAGCTTTACCGTAAGTGTCAAGGATGAAGGCCCCGGAATTTCTGAAGAAGAGCAGAAGCAGTTGTTCAAAAAGTTTACGAAATTGTCAAATCAACCAACGAATCAAGAAAAAAGCACAGGACTTGGATTGTCTATTGTAAAAGCTATACTTGAGAAACTTGATGGTGAAATTGAAGTAGAAAGCATAGTGGGTAAGGGAAGCAGCTTTACGATCAAGCTGCCTCTTTGATTGTTTTCTGAATTAACTAGGCTTGTATTTAGACTTCTTGAACATGCTCGGCGCGTCCATATGCTCCATCATTTTGCTTAGCGACTCTGGTGATTCATTGGTGTAATTCTGAATGATTTTCCAACCAATGAAATGGCCAATTCTTCCCGGGCATTTAGGGCCAATTTCCAGTGTTTTTGGACGTTCATTGATAAATCGGCCTTTATCCACATGGCTGGTTGAATACAGCATTTCATTTTCGATAATATTAGCCCAGATAATGTGTTGATTTTCTTCAGCTCCTTGTATATCTTGAGCAGTATAACCTAATATAACAGAGTCAGGAGTGCATGGAAGTATCTCTTTGGCGAATTGGTACGACTTCCCATAATAGATCATCTCGGCTAACAGAGTCTTGTCATTAAGGTTAGATGCGTTAAATTTGTTGGAAATAAGCAAAACGATACTAGGCACGATATATTCCCTCTGAAAACGCTTTAATACGTATTTAGGCAAACCAATAGGTTTGTATTTCGCATTTTCTCCAATATAATAATCCAATCCGATGACTATCAATGAGTCGGAAATGAACAAGTCCTTTCCTAGGCCTGACACAACAGTTTTAACCGTCGGAGCCTCAAATTGAGGATAATTGTATTTGATCATTTTAAAAGCTTCTTCAAGCTCAGACTTTAAATCTATAACATCGGTAACATATTGTTTAGCTTCTTGATGAAGCGTGTCAATGTGCGGATTGCTGAAAAGCTCGGAAACGCCCACGTTGAAATCATTTGTCGAGTTGTATTCGGCTCTGTTCAAGAATTCTTGAGCGATAATCGGATGTTGTTTTGCAAAACTATCGACTTGAGATGAATCACTTAGTTTCATCATTTGATCTTCCAATGCTATGAAGTTCAATTTTATGTCAATGTTGGATAAGTCAGGTTTGTTTTCACATGGAGAACCCTTGTCGCATGATTGAAGTGTGATAATGCATAAGGCAAGCCAAAGAAACAGTTTAGTATTTAGTGTGTATTTGCTATTTGTCATATTGAATTCGTGTCGTTATTTGCTGGTTATTATGAACCTTATCTTTGTTAAACTATGGAAGACATTAGCTTAAATGCTTAAAATGAAGCATTTAAGCATTGGAGTGTATCTAAGAAATTTTAGAATGTCTATTCTTTTAAAGAAAGCTATTTATGTTCAAATTGTCAAGAGAATATAAGGTTGGGGTGAGTTATTATTAAGAAAATCGGACTTAAATTTTAAGCATAAAAAAACCGCCATCTTGAAAGAGGCGGTTTTGAATATATTTTTATTTTGGATTCTATCCATTCATAGACATAAGGAACTCGTCGTTGTCTTTTGTTCCTTTCATTTTTGTTAATAGGAACTCCATTGCTTCTTGGGAGTTCATATCCGACATGAATTTTCTCAAGATCCATACTCTCTGAAGCGTCTCTCTGTCCATAAGCAGATCCTCTCGACGAGTGCCTGACGTAGGAACGTCGATAGCCGGATAAACACGCTTGTTCGATAGTTTTCTATCAAGTTGAAGTTCCATGTTACCAGTACCTTTGAATTCTTCAAAGATTACTTCATCCATTTTAGAGCCAGTCTCGATCAATGCTGTAGCGATGATCGTAAGAGATCCGCCTTCTTCAACATTTCTAGCAGCTCCGAAGAATCTTTTTGGCTTATGAAGCGCGTTTGCGTCAACACCACCTGATAATATCTTTCCAGACGAAGGCTCAACAGTATTGTAAGCTCTCGCTAGTCTTGTGATCGAATCAAGAAGAATTACAACATCATGTCCGCACTCAACCATTCTTTTGGCTTTCTCAAGCACCATGCTGGATACTTTCACATGCCTGTCTGCTTGCTCGTCAAATGTTGAGGAAACAACCTCGGCATTAACGCTTCTTGCCATATCTGTAACCTCCTCAGGACGCTCATCGATCAACAAGATCATTAGATAAACTTCCGGGTGGTTTTTAGCAATTGCGTTGGCGATTTCTTTAAGAAGGACCGTTTTACCAGTTTTTGGCTGTGCCACGATCATACCTCTTTGTCCTTTACCGATCGGAGCGAACAAGTCGAGTATTCTTGTTGAATAATTGCTTGGCTTGTCGGAAAGGTTAAGTTTTTCATTTGGAAACAAAGGAGTCAAAAACTCGAAAGGAATTCTATCTCGAATCTCTTCGGTTGTTTTTCCGTTGACTTTTTCCACTTTAAGAAGCGCGAAATATTTTTCTCCTTCTTTAGGCGGTCTTATAGACCCTTGTACAACATCTCCTGTTTTTAGGCCAAATAGTTTGATTTGTGATGGGCTAACGTATATATCATCAGGACTCGCAAGGTAATTATAGTCTGAAGATCTTAAGAATCCATATCCATCCTGCATGATTTCCAAAGCACCTTCATTGGAAATTAGCCCGTCGAATTCTTTCATAGTAGCGAAAACATTCGACTTCTTGCCATGAACTCTTTCTCTTCTATCAGGCTTGTCGTAATGATCTTGCTTTTTATAATTTGTGTTGGGCGCTGGAGCGGATTCTTGAGGAGTTTCTTGGCTTGCGTTGCTATCTGAAGCATTTTCTGCAGCTTCATTTTTTTTGCGAGTTGGAGCAGGCTTGGAAGCCTTTTCTTTTGGACCGTTTTCTACTTCATCTTTGAACATGTCAAGCAAATGCTCTGTGTTTTTTGCTTTGCTGCGAGTTCTCTCCGCTCTTTCAGGTCTTTCAGGCCTTTCGCCTTTTTCAATTTTTTCAGTTTTTTCTACTTTTTCAGCTTTAGCTTCGATGTTTTCCTTCTGTGGCCTTGGCTTTGCTGAAGAAGCGCCTTCGTTTTTAGCTACGTTTTCCCTTTTTGGAATAACTCTTTTTCTTGTAGGGATAGCTTCGGCTTTTTTCTCGGTATTATCGTTGTTGTCTTTCGTTTCTTTCGCCGGAGTGTTGGCTTTGGCGTTTTTGGCGGGCTTTTCTGATGCTTTCTTTGCTGGTGCTGGCTTGGCTTTAGTCTCTTTGCTTGGCAAGGCAGATTCAGGAGTGATAGCTTGTTGGTCTAATATTTTGTAAATAAGCTCTTTTTTGGGTAATCTTTTATAATTTTTAACCCCAAGCTCCTCCGCAATTTCTTTCAATTCAGAAACGAGTTTGACATTTAGTTCCTCGATATTGTACATAAAGATATGATTTGTAGGCCGAGCGTTGCGTCAGCCGGATAGGATTGTTACTTGACTAGTAATTGGTGAATAATTCTTAAAAAACGAAATGATAAAAATGATTATCTCTTGATGGATAACTATTCTAACGATATTCTGTTCAGCAATTATACTTTTTGTTTTAGATTTTTCCAAATCTTTGATTTAAAAATTGACACTTGCAAGTTTTGACTGTTCAGGCTATTGCGGTTTCCATTTCGATTATATTATGTGGCCATAATCCCTTATGACAGATGTTTTGATTTGGAAGATATGATAAATAATGGTTACTTGCTGAATCATCTTTAAAGATGTAAATATTTCTACTGAAAAATAATTTTTAGCATATATAAAGTAATAAGAACATGCTACTGATCGCTGATATTCAAGAACGCAAGCAGGAAATTATCGATGGTTTGAAGGTCAAGAGATTTGACAATGCCGAAGAGGCTATTGAAAAATTGTTGAAGCTTGATGAGCAACGCAAAAACGCTAAAACTCGCCTTGACAAGGCTTTGGGAGAGTCAAAGTCCGTGGCTAAGCAAATTGGCCAATTGATGCAGCAAGGAAAAAAAGAGGAAGCTGAGGAAGCTAAATCAAAGACCGCAGACTTGAAGAATGAATGCAAGGCTTTGAATGAGGAGTTGAGCCAAGTGGAGAATGAGTTGAGAGACCTTCTTTATACTATTCCAAACTATCCAAGCGCGCTTGTAAAAGAAGGAAATAGCGATGAAGATAATGAATTGATAAGCGAGCACGGCGATATACCTCAATTGCCAGAAGGATCTAAAGCTCATTGGGATTTGATAAAAGAATATGATATCATAGATTTCGAGCTTGGAAATAAGATTACCGGAGCAGGTTTTCCTGTTTATAAAGGTCAAGGAGCTAGATTGCAAAGAGCGTTGATAAACTTCTTTTTGGATGAAGCGGTGAAGTCTGGTTATAGTGAGGTTGCTCCTCCTGTAATGGTCAATGAAGCTTCAGGATTGGGGACTGGACAGCTTCCTGACAAGGAAGGACAAATGTATAAAATCACAGACCAAGATTTGTACATGATTCCTACTGCCGAAGTTCCGATCATGAACTTGTATAGAGACGTTATCATTCCTGAGGAAAAATTGCCGGTTAAGCATGCGGGCTATACGCCATGCTTTAGAAAAGAAGCTGGATCTTGGGGAGCTGATGTGAGAGGCTTGAATAGACTGCATCAGTTTGACAAGGTGGAGCTGATCGAAATCATCAAGCCTGAAGAATCTGAAAAAGCTCATGAGAACATGTGCAATCATGTGGTAGGTTTATTGAAAAAACTTGAATTGCCTTTTAGAATTTTGAGGCTTTGTGGCGGAGATTTAGGTTTCACTGCGCATATCACATATGATTATGAGGTATTCTCCGCAGGACAGAAAAAATGGTTGGAGTGTAGCTCTGTAAGCAATGTCTTGAATTACCAAACGAATCGATTGAAATGTAGATACAAGAAGGATAAAAAGACAGTATTGCTTCATTCATTGAATGGCAGTGGCTTGGCTTTGCCGAGAATTATGGCGGCGATTATTGAAAATAATCAAACGGCTGAAGGCATAAAGATTCCTGAAGTCTTAGTGCCATATACTGGCTTTGAGTATATCACTAAGTAATAGAAAATAATTTAAAACCGGCCTAGGCCGGTTTTTTTGCCTTTAATCATTTCAACTTTCCGATTATCATTCTTGGATTGATTTTTTCTTCTGAACTCGTAATATTGTTATCAAACGATTGTATAATAAGCTTTTATATGAAAAAATATTTTTTACTATTCTGTCTGCCGGCTTTATTCTTAAGCTGTGAAAACAAGCAAAACACAAATGATAAATTTCCCCCTATCGAAGTGAAGTACCCTGTAACTAGCAAAGTTGATTCCGTGGATGTGTATCATGGAGTTGAAGTTAAAGATCCCTATCGATGGTTAGAGGACGATCGTTCCACAGAAACCGAAGCATGGGTAAAAGAGGAAAATAAGGTGACTGAAGGATATTTGTCGAAAATTCCTTTTAGAGACCAAGTCAAGAAGAGATTAACTGAAATATGGAATTATCCTAAGTTTTCTAGTCCTTTTAAAGGAGGGGACAAGTATTATTATTTTAAAAATGACGGACTGCAAAATCAAAGTGTTTTATATCAACAGTCTTCACTGGAAGGCGAGCCGTCAGTGTTTTTAGATCCTAATAAATTGTCTTCTGATGGAACGATTGCGTTAATGAATATCTCTTTTTCCAAGGATGGCAAATTAGCGGCTTACGCAGTTGCAAAATCTGGATCAGATTGGAATGATATTTACATAATGGATGCGGAAAGCAAGCAATTGTTGCCGGATAGCATCAATTGGGCGAAGTTCACAGGGATTGCTTGGCAAGGAGAAGGATTCTATTACAGCAGATATGACAAGCCGGAAGGAAGCGCTTATTCTTCTAAAAACGAATTTCATAAAGTGTATTATCATAAAATAGGCGATCCTCAAGACAAGGATGAGCTAATATATGAAGACGCTGATCATCCATTGAGAAATTTTTATGCTTCGACAACTGAAGATGAGGAGTTCTTGATAGTAACAGCAAGCGAAGGGACAAGCGGCAATGCGCTTTTTATCAAGCCTCGCATGACTGGAGAGTTTGTATCTGTGGTTGACAATTTTAAGAATGATCATAATGTGGTTGGCAATCTTAATGAAGAAGAGATATTGATGATTACCAATTTGGACGCTCCTAACAATAAGTTGGTAAGAGTAAACCTGAAAAAACCTGAAGAGTCAAATTGGGTAGAAGTTATTCCTAATACTGATGAGTTGCTATCTTCAGTGACCATGGCGGGAGGAAAGTTAATAGTCAAGTATATTAGCGATGCAAAGTCTAAAGTTCAACAGTTTGATTATGATGGAACAAAAGTAGCTGATGTGCAATTGCCGGATCTTGGTACAGCTAGTGGTTTTTATGGGAAAAAAGATGACAATGAGGTGTTTTATAAATTCACTTCTTTTACTTTCCCTTCCAATATTTATAAATACGATATCAAGGAAAATACATCTAGCTTATTCAGAGCGTCTGAAGTTGATTTTGATGCTTCTAAATACGAAACCAAGCAGGTGTTTTATGAGAGCAAAGACGGAACAAAAGTTCCAATGTTTATAGTGCATAAGAAAGGCTTGAAACTTGATGGGACAAATCCGACATACTTATATGCATATGGTGGGTTTGATATTAGCTTGTTGCCAAGATTTAGCGCGGCGACTATCGTGTGGCTTGAAAATGGAGGAATATACGCTCAGCCAAATATACGAGGAGGAGGAGAATATGGTCAAGCTTGGCATGAGGCGGGAATGAAACATAACAAGCAAAATGTTTTTGACGATTTCATCGCCGCAGGCGAGTATTTGATTGACCAAAAATATACAAGCTCTGAAAGACTGGCTATTGCCGGAGGATCGAATGGAGGCTTGCTTGTGGGAGCTTGCATGACTCAAAGGCCTGAATTGTTCAAGGTGGCGTTTCCTGCCGTGGGCGTTTTGGATATGTTGAGATATCATAAGTTTACCATTGGATGGGCTTGGGCTGTAGAATATGGGTCTAGCGATGAAGAGGAGCATTTCCAGAATTTGTTCAAATATTCGCCTTTGCATAATATTAAGAATACTAGCTATCCTGCGACTATGGTTATAACTGCCGATCATGATGATAGAGTTGTTCCGGCTCATTCGTTCAAATTCGCGGCGACATTGCAAGAAAAGAATCAGGGAAGCAATCCAGTTTTGATTAGAATTGAAACTAAAGCTGGGCATGGGGCTGGCAAACCTACTTCCAAAATCATAGAAGAAAAAGCGGATGTGTATTCATTTGCTTGGTATAATATGATGTTTGAGCCTAAGCTTCAAAAGTGATCTTAAGGCATTAATGGTTTGTCAAAACTTGTTTATTTTAAATTTTTAGTTAAATTTGATATTCACGAAGGTGCTTTTGGCTGAATTAGCGCTTTCATTCAGTAATGAAGATTATTATTTAACCTTATATAATAATTCAAAGCACAATGCAATTTTGCATTGTGCTTTTGCTTTTTATAAGTGTTTGATAATTTGATGGATTTATCGAAATGAGTTATGGAGATTGTTGATAAAGGTATACAAGTTTTACAAGGAAGACCGGAAGATTTGGAGCAAGTATTGACGCTTATCAAGGAATTAGCGGAATATGAAAATGCTTTGCATGAAGTAAAAACAAATGTAAATCAGATGCATGAAGACGCTTTTGGCGATAATCCGGTTTTTGGTTTTTTTGTAGCTAAAAAAGACAGTGCGGTGATAGGCTTGGCTTTGTATTACTATAGGTATTCTACTTGGAAGGGAAGGAGCATATACCTTGAGGATTTGGTGGTGACGGAATCATTTCGAAGACAAGGTATCGGTAGCAAACTGTTGCATGAGGTTATTGCCAAAGCCAAAAAAGAGGAAGTGGCATTGGTGACATGGCAAGTATTGGATTGGAATACTCCTGCAATACAATTTTATAAAGAGCGCATGAATGCCAAACTAGATGAAACTTGGATTAATTGTACTATATACAAAGAGGATTTCGACAAGGTATTGAAAGAAGGAGCTTTATAGCTCCTTTTTTATTTATATCATCTCAACTTCCTCAAGTATTGTGGCAAACGAAACTTGTCTGTCTTGAAAGGCAAGCTTAAGGCCATCGAATACAGAGCCCATGTGATCAGTCACATATTTTTCCAAGTTTTCAAAACTCTCGGCATATAGTTGGACAGCATATGTTTTTCCATCTGTATTTTCTTGGTCATTGACAAGTACGAGAAATTTGTGGCTATTGATGTAGCCGGAATTTAAGGCTTTCTCCAAATAATTTTCTTTCATCCATTTCTTCCACTCAGCATCTATGGATTTTTCTACGCTGAATGTGACATTATATACAATCATGTGTAATTACTTTATTTTCAGATATTAAATACTATTTTTAATAGTATTTATTTAAAATATTGTATTTATTATTATTTATTTCTATTTTTATAATTAATAAATCTAATTTAAAGTCGTATGTCAAGCCATCACATCATAAGAGATAATCAAGAGCCGGCGCTTTTCATCCTAGACACTAACGAAGTGGACTGGGATATATTGAGCGATTTGCTTTCTTGGAGTCCTACTGTAATAGTGGACGAATCTATAGTGGATGAGGTAGCTAGTTGGGGCATTAAGATTGACGTTGTTTTAGTTAGCGAGAATAATTATTATGATGTCAAGACAGGAGTAGGAGCTTTTATGTTGCTCCAATATGTTGAAAAACGATCGGAAGATATCTTGAATGCCGGCTTTGAATATTTAGTCTCAGCCAATCATAAAGCGGTGAACATCATATCAGGTTTCAATTCCAATATGATGAACAACAATCCCTATTACGAATCTCTTGATTTGGTAATTTATAGTTCAGAGCAAAGGTATGTGCTGACTAAAAGAAGCACGTTTAGCAAGTGGGTGTTAAAAGGCGAAGAGTTTGAGATTTTCTCGCCAATTAAATGCACTGACAATCTAGTGCCTCTTACTGAGTCGGAAGAGTCCAAGCTTCAAGCTGTCCATGAAGGTCAAATAAGCATAGAATTCCAATCAGAAGAAAACAGTACTTTCTGGATTGGAGAACGCTTAATGACCGAAAGATCTGATCTCGCTGATATTAGCTTTCTTCACCCTTATTAAAATTTGCATCAAAGCAAATCATGCACTTTTTCAGGTGGCCTTCCTATGACCGCTTGATCTCCTTTGATTACAATAGGTCTTTCGATTAATTTAGGATAAGCGATCATAGCCTCAATCCACTCTTCTTCGCTTAATTCTTTGCCTTTAAATTGCGTTTTATAGATTTCTTCGCCTTTGCGAATCAAATCTTTAGCAGGAATGCCAAGCTTGTTTAAGATCTCTTTAAGTTCATCTGCAGTAGGAGGAGTTTCCAAATATTTGACGATTTCCAACTTGTCTATGCTTCCCGTGTCCTGCAATATCTCTAGTGTCTGGCGACTTTTAGAGCATCTTGGATTATGCAAAATTTTCATACAAATACTTTTATCGTTTGGATGCTAATTTATGCATTATTATATAAAAAAATAATCCTGAACCTTTATTTTTAAAAAGTTCAGGAGCATATATTTAGAGGAAAGTTCTATTAGTAAACAATCAAGGAATCCACGTCAATGTTTTGCTCTGAAGCGATAGATTCTTTGCCTTTAAGGAACGATAATTCGATTATGAAATTAACTAATAAATCTTTTACTGGGAATTCTCTGACTAGATCTATAGCGGCTTTTGCCGTGCCTCCTGTGGCTAATAAATCGTCGTGAAGAAGGACGACATCATTTTCATTGAAAGCGTCTTTATGCACTTCTATGATATCTTCACCATACTCTAGACTATAGGTCTTTTTGATGGTTTCCGCAGGTAGTTTTCCTTGTTTTCTGATAAGCACAAATCCAGCTCCAAGCTTATAAGCCAAAGCAGCCCCTACGATAAAACCTCTTGATTCGATACCAGCGACTTTAGTGATTCCTTTGTCTTTGTATTTAAGATATAGTTGATCTACAATATATTGAAAGGCATTTGGATCTTTAATGGCTGTGGTGATATCCTTAAAATTGATTCCTTCTTTTGGGAAATCTTGCACCTCTCTAATAAGAGTTTTTAAATCTTCTAAAGTCATTGTATTCAGATCTAATAATGTGTATATATTATTGTTCAAAATAAATATAACGGATGAGTTTACTCATCATTGTCTTTGTCGCTGAAATTTATATTAAAAAATGCTTCTTGCAATTTCCGCTTGGCGAGGCTTAGAAGAAATAAAGTTATCTCGGTCATGAAAACTTGATATATTGGATTGTCCCGCATCGCTCTTTTTTCATTGACTACTATCTGGCTGGTTGCTTCTTCACCGTTTACCTGCTCACTGTTTTTCGCTCGTTTTTTTTTTTGCTTGGGTGGAGATGAGCGAAAGAGTCTGGACAGCAACATTACTCCCGCGAATATGCCAGCAGCGACAGCAGCTTTTTTCAAGCCTTTGTCAGTTTCTTCTTTTAATATATTGAAGTCGGTTTCTATGCCTGTTTTGTACTGGTCGGTTAGCTTTTTAAGTTTTGCTTTTTCAGCTTCAAGATTCTTGTTCATTGTCATTTTCTTTTGAAATTTCTTGCTGTTGGCTAGTCCACATTTTTTCAGCATCATCCATTCTATTGTAGAAGGCATTGACGATTTTTCGAATGATGATATTTCTCTTCACGAAAATAATGATGAACAAAGCGAAGTAAAATGCCGTGATGATGAAGAATCCAATTCCTATATGATGCAGCATTTGCCCAACAGTGAATGCCAATGCAAAACTTAGAAAAAGCACTAGCCATATCAACATGATCATTTGCACGCCAACGATGATAGCGATGGAAATGAACTTGGCAATATCTTCTTGAGCTTGGATTTTTAATAATTTAAGTCTGGAGTCGATGTAGCCGGTGAGGTTGGCGACAAGGCTTTCAAGACTGAACCTGCTGTTATTTTTATCTTTTGATATCATAAATCACGTGTTTGCTATTGCAAGGAATTGATAGCTGAATCTTCCGAAAGATAAGAAAAATATTGCTATGCTAGTTATATATAAGAATATGCAGGCGATATGTTTTATAATTTTACTCTAAGTCATTGACTTTGCAGCGAAATAAATGCAAATCATGTATGAATTATAAATTAAACATGATTTGCAGGGTGATGTTTTAATTATAGACGCATAATCGCATCGAAGAAGTCGTAGTTGTCGGTTTTGTCTTTGATGACAGCGAAAGGTATCTCATGATTATAGCTAAGCAGATTTTCGGCGACGCTTCCAAGAAGCATCGAAGCCAAGTGAGTTCTGCCTTTGGACCCAATTACAATGCCTCTGGCATGCGTTTCCTTAGCGTACAATGCAATTCTTTTGGAAGTATTGCTATGTTCGTCAAGCAAAAAGTCGCAAGGAAAGGATGCTTCGTCAAGGTTGTTTTTCTTAATGAATTTCGCGTATTCTTTTTTATGGTTTTCTTTGATGATATCTCCAAATTCCTCAAATGATTTACCCGTGGTGTGATAGCCTGAAGGAACCTCATAGACATTGACAAGTTGCAGCTTTGGTCCTTGGCCAGTGAATTGTCCAATCATATTTGACACAGCTATAGCTTGCTTGATCGCATGCGCGGATAAGTCTGAGAAGTCGATCGCAACGACAATCTTGTCAATGTTGGTCGGTGGGTTATGATCAGGCACGATAAGCACTGAGCATTTGGCTAATTTTGTAATGTACTTTGGAGTTTCTTCTATATGCTTTCTGTCGTATTTTTTTCCTAGCACGATTAGATCAGCATTCTTGATCTCGGCCCATTTCAATATGGTTTTAGCGACATCGCCTTCGTGCACCTCAACATGTATGTTGCCCGGAAATTGATCTTCGCCGAATTCTTTTATCTCTTGATTGATTTTGGTCTTTATCTGCTCGTCGATGGGGCTGTCTGTTTCCGGAAACCTTTCCTTGAGCTTAGGGCTTTGATAGTCTCTAACTATATGTAAAAAATAAACATCCTCAAGCTTGTCATTATGCTTCAATCCTTTAAGGATATATTTGATTAGAAATCGATCGTGATTGCTAAGATCTAGTGCTACGATTATTTTTTTGATGTCGTACATTTTGATGCTGCTCTTTATGTTTTTAAAAAATCAAATTACAATTTAATTTCGCAATAATGCATTGTAATCTGCTATTTTATACGAAAAAACACTCCAAAAAGTAGCAAAGAATAAAATATTTTTCGGTATTGGAAGTTAATTCAATTAGAAGTTTCTTAATTTTGTGCTGTACTGTGCAATAGGCGCTATGAAAATCGAAAGAGAAAATGGAGAATAATCAGACAAAAACGGTACCTGCGAAAAACATAATGTATAAGTTGAAGGACAAGTGGGGTGTGGATAGTCTTTGGCAAGTTCTTGCCATATTGGCGGTATTCACGTTGACGGGTTCAACTGTTGTGTATTTGCGCAAAGGTTTGTTTTTTATGTTGGGATATACAGAGGAAACTGCTATGTGGCTTAAAGTAGTAACCTATGTGCTGTTTATATTTCCTTCTTATCAATTGCTAATCTTAGTTTACGGCTTTCTTTTTGGCCAATTTGATTTCTTCTGGGAAAAGGAGAAAAAGATGTTCAGCAGAATAAAAAGCCTATTTGTTCGAAAGAAGTAGAATGGCTATAAGAATAAATTAAGAAGTTGGCGATGAATATTCATCGCCAATTTTTTTATAACCTGTTTTTTTCCGTATTGCTTGATTTTTTGTGTTTGATGTCAACTTTTTCTCCTTTGGAGAAATTGTATCTAAGCGAAGCTGAAAATCTCTGCGAATTCCAACTATTGGTATAAGTTAAATGTTGATCGACCCCATATTCATCGGTTTCTATTTTGAGTGTATTGAAAACATCTCTCATGGATAGTTTGAGCGTTAATTTTTCTTTGAAGAAGTCTTTTTCTGCAGATACATCCAAGTAATGAAAAGGCAATCTGGACTCAAAGCTTGATTGATATCTCATATCCCAATACCAACTGAGTTCGGCTCTGATATCCTTAGGAAGCGTTAGCGTGCTGACAGACTGGAAATATCCACTGTATCCTTTTGTCTCAATTTGAGAAATTTCTTCTGGAATATCGATGAACCAGTTTGATGAATAATTGAAACTGTTCATTGTTTCCCACCATTTTGTTATTGTAATAGGCAGTGATAAAGCTAAAGCGACTTCATGATAATTCATCATATTGAAAGGCTTGTAAATAGATATGTCATTGTCTAGGATAGGAAAGTTCTGAATTCCCCCTTCGGTATTTGTGTAATTGATAGACATGTTGTATTTGCCTTTGAAAGTGTACCCTATTTCTCCCACATGTGAATATTCAGGTTGTATATTTGGATTACCCTCTCTGCCTTCTAATATGCTATAGTATACTCTCGCTGGGTTAAGAAAGCCATACCAAGGTCTGTTAAGTCTATAAGAGTATGAGTACGATAAATTATGGTCTTTACTAATCTTGTGGTTGATGAAAAGGCTTGGGAAAAGCTTTGTGTATGATCTGTTAAAAACAGAATCGGCGTCTACCCAAGTTCCTTGAAGAGTGGTGCGTTCAGCTCTCAAGCCACCTTGGATGCTGATTTTTTCCCATTCGTGGCTTAGGTTAAAATAAGCAGAAGTAATAGTTTCTTCATGGTCGTATGTGTAGGAAAGTTGTTTTTGATTTTCCCAGTTGTCTTCACGCAATGAATCAACAGCTACTATATTTTGCAAGTTAGTGAAACTGGCTTTGGCTCCCAGTTCTAATTTTGTGCTTGATGAGAATGGGTGTGTGTAGTCGATTTGGGCAGACATGGTTTCGGCATCGTCATCTTGGAAGTTGCGAGATTCTTGTGTTGTGGATTGTCCGGATTGAGAATTGTCGATTGTATTTTTGAAAAATCGCTTGCTCTTCGACTTTCTGTTAAAATAATCTGAAAGAAACTCAAGTTTTCTGCCTAATGTGTCAATATCGAAAGTATAGTTTAGACTTCCAGAATGAAAACGGTTGTTAAAATTAAAATAATTATCATCTGTGATAATGAATTGTTGTTCTCCAGTTATGGAATACTTATGAAGATTGTCGGATTTGCTATTTCCCTCAAACTTGTTAAATCTGTATACCGCTGCGATATTATGCTTGTCATTGATCGCATAATCGCTTTCCAAGTTTAAATTTTGAAAATTATTGTAGTTGTCGCTATGAAAATGTTGTTCCACATAAGATTGGCTGGTTTCCCTAACTTGAGGTGTGTTGTTAAACCCAACCCAATCTCCTTGAGTTGCTGACATTTTGAAATTGAGCTTTTTGATTTTAGCCTTTAGCTCGCCATTGAATCTATATGCGGCTTTATGGCTTTGCGTGTATTCTCCGCTGATGCTTCCAGAGTAGCCATCCGCTAATTGTTTTTTAAGCTTAATATCTAATATGCCTGCGATTCCTTCCGCGTCATATTTTGAAGAAGGGTTAGTGATTACTTCTATGGATAAGATCTCATTGGCATCCATGCCTTCCAACATATTTTTAAGGTCTTGTCCTGACATGTATGATCGCTTGCCATTGATCATGATTAACACACCGCCCTTGCCGTTAATTTGCACATTGCCTTCTTGGTCAATCCATACAGCTGGTGTTTTTTTCAATACTTCCAGCGCATTTCCTCCGCTGGTTAGCAATGTGTTTTCCACATTGAATACAATCCTGTCAATTTTTCGCTCCACCATTGGCCTTTTAGCGGTTACAGCGATCTCCTCAAGCAGTTTGCCTTGGGTAAGAATTATTTCGTTAATCGTCGTGGAACATCCGTTGGAGCATTCTATTTTTCTGCTCCAGCTTTCAAATCCAACAGCGCTTGCTTGAAGAATGTAGTTGGCGTTTTCATTGAATTTGAATTCGAATTCGCCATTCAGGTCGGTTATAGCCCCTTTGAATAGACTTGAATCCTTGGAATGCAAAATGACGACATTCGCGAATTCTACGGGAGTATTTTCATCGCTTAATATTTTCCCTTTGATGGTGTTTTGACTGACGACTTGCAAAGGAAGCATCAAAATAAACGAAAAGTAAATTAAAAATTTCATGAAATTTTAGTGTTTTAGTTTGTGATTGAAGTAAAATTAGTTTTTAATATTAAAAAATGTACTTTTTAAAATATTAAAAATTGTGAATTATTTTATTTTTTTTAGAATTACAACAAACTAAAATCCTTGTTAAATTGACTGATTTCTGAATAATTTAAATAATTTTGAGATTATGGAGGTAAACAAGACAGGCGACGAGCCATATAAACATTGGTTGTTTGGGCATACTTTAGAGTTTGCCAAGAATACCATCGAATTTATTAATAAATGCCAGCAGATATCTGAAGAATGTTATAAAGCAAGAATAGCATTCAGAGACTTTTATTTCGTTTTTGATCCGCTTATGGTTAAGCATGTCTTGCAAGAACGTCAAAAAAATTACAAGAAAAGTTTTGCTTACGAAGGGTTGAAGGATTTTCTAGGAGAAGGCTTGTTGACAAATGAAGGAGATTTTTGGCTTAAGCAACGGAGGCTAATTCAGCCTGCTTTTCATCAAGGCGAGTTGGATAAGTTTGTTGTGGATATGAACCAGAGATCAAAGGGCTTGATGGAAAGTTGGAAGTCAAGCGACTCTTTGGATATTACAGAGGAAATGATCGTGTTGACGGAAGAGATCATTACTCATGCTTTGTTTGGCGGCGAGACAACAGCTATGGATATAGCTCCAGGTGAAATTGGAGATTTGCTATTGACATTGAGGTCTCATGCGGCAGGGAAGGTGAAGAATCCTTTGAAAATGCCGTTATGGGTTCCAAACCATGAAAATCGTAACTTTAAAAAAGCATTATCTCGAATTGATGAAATCATTTCTCACATCATTGACAAGAAGTTGTCGAATGAAAAATGCAGCAATGATTTGCTAAGCATGCTTATGTCTGTGGAGGATGCGGATACTGGTGAGAAAATGTCCCGTAGGCAATTAAGAGATGAAGTGGTGACATTGTACATAGCTGGGCAGGAGACAACGACTATGGCGATTACATTTATTTGCTATCTATTGGCAAAACATCCTGAGGCCCAATCGAAAGCCAGAGAAGAGGTTGTTGAAGTTATTGGAGGTCGTTCAATTGAATCTATGAACGATTTGAGGTCTTTGCCTTACCTGACTGCGATAATAAAAGAAGGGCTTCGTTTGTATCCTCCAGCATGGTCTTTAGGTCGTGAAGCTCTGGAGGATGATCATTTCAATGATATTAAAATCAATAAAGGAGATACTTTGCTAGTTTCTATTTTTCATTTGCATAGGAATTCAAAGTATTGGGAAGATCCGGATGAATTCAAGCCTGAGAGATTCTTTTCAGAGATCCCTAAGAAAGCATATATGCCATTTGGCATAGGACAACGAATCTGTATTGGCAATAATTTTTCGATGATGGAAATTCAGATTATAATCGCCAATATTTTATTGAAATTCAATATAGATGCCGTTGATCAGGATTTAGAACTGAAAACGCCAATAATATTGAATCCCAAAAATAAGATCATGTTGACTATTAGCGAAAACGAGGATATTTATGCTTAGACAGCTTAGTTTCTTTTTTTAAGTTTTTCGATGCCAGGATTGGAGGACAATAGATCAATCCAAAAGCCCGTTAATTGGTTGTGATCAGTCAATTCATAAATGACAAACCCATCCCATTCAGGGTACTCTTCAGTATACTTGAAGCGGAGATATAGCATATTGCCATGAACGTAGCCTTCTCCGAATTGGGTGCTTTCGTTGGCTATTTCCCAAATTGCTTTGATCGTATATCCTTCGGTGAATAAAGTTATATCTCCCGTATATTTGTTCTCAGGATATTCAGGGTTGTGACCAAGGATTTGGTAGGTGCCTAAAATATTCTGAATTGCCAAATTTTTTTTAGGATCGACGTTAAGATTATATTTAGTGGAATGGCATGTGTCGTACATTCTTTTCAGGCGCTCCATTTCAATTTCGAGCATTGAAGGAGTGATGAATATTACCGCTCCCTGCATGAAGCTATCAGGTTCGTTATCCCAAGCCATTCGCTATAGTTATTCGTTTATAAATTAAATGAGCCGCAAAGGTAAATATTAATTACTTTTATATTCGTAAAAGTGAGATCATTTAATAAAAAATAAAGTCTTGGAAGATGAAAATGGATGTTCAGTGCAGGGAAGATATTGATTTTCTTATCAGGAAATTTTATTCTAGAGTTAGGAAAGATGAATTATTAGGGCCTATTTTCAATGAAGTGATTGATGATTGGGATAAGCATATGGATCATATAGCCGACTTTTGGGAGTCCAGTATCTTCCATGTAGGCAAGTTCAAAGGTAATCCTATGGCTAAGCATATGGAAGTGGATCAAAAAGCAGATCATTCGATTACACAAAACCACTTTGGAAGATGGCTGCAGCTTTGGTTTACGACGTTGGAGGAGGATTTTGAGGGAGAAAATACCCGATTATTGAAAGAGAGAGCAAGGAACATGGCGAGCATCATGTTCATTAGAATATTTGAAGCAAGAAAAAAGAGGCCTTAGACCTCTTTTTTAAATACTTTCTTTCTTTTTCTCAGTAAAGAAGGATAATACAATATATCCAATAATGATTACAGGAATAGCAGTGACTTTAAGTAGTACCCCAGCAACTAAGCAAGTTATTATGAAGATGAATTTAGCCTTGTTGTCCTTCCATGAGTAATTCTTGAATTTAAGAGCCATCATTGGAATTTCTGATATAAGCAAAAAAGAAAATACTAGGCTGACAAGTATTAAGAAATAAGGCTGGCTTACAGTATCTCCTATGCCATAAATATTATCATTGATAACAAAAGGCAATGATGAAATGAAAAATGCATTTGCTGGAGTTGGCAAGCCGATAAACCCCATGGACTGGCGGGTGTCGATATTGAATTTGGCCAGTCTTAACGCTGAAAAAGCTGCGATAACAAACGCAGCGTATGGCAACCATTCCGAAGAGCTTTGTTGTGCGATAAGATGGAATATGATCATAGCTGGCAAAACACCAAATGTCACTACATCAGCTAATGAGTCCAATTCTTTGCCCATATCCGAATTGGTCTTTGTCAGCCTTGCTGCGAATCCGTCAAAGAAGTCGAAAACTGCTCCCGTCCAAATAGCCATGCAAGCAATTTCCAAATTCCCTTGAAATGCCATCACGATTCCAACACAACCGGAAAGTAAGTTGAGGCAAGTGAGCAAGTTGGCTAGATTAAAGATTTTCAATGTATCGTTGTTTAGTTTTTAAGTGTTGTTTTACCCTTTGACAAATGGATTCCATTGTTTTTCATGACCAATAGTTGTTGTCGGACCATGACCAGGGTACACTACAGTATCGTTTTCCAGTTTGAAAAGTTGCGTTTTAATGCTGCTGATTAGCGTATTCATGTCTCCACCCAGCAAATCAGTTCGTCCTATGCTCTCAAAGAAAAGAACATCTCCCGAAAAGCATTTTTTACTTTCTTCATGAATGAAAGCTATATGTCCCGGTGCATGTCCCGGCACAAATAATATGCTAAGCTTGGTATTCCCAAACTCGATAATATCCTCTTCGTCAATGAACTGATCTGGGGTCGAAGGCTCCAAGTTAGGAATGCCGTAGCTGTCAGCAAATACAGGAGCGGATCTTAGTATATTTTCGTCCATTTTGTGGATGAGCAAAGGGACTTTGTATTTGTTTTTTATATGTTGATTGCCGAATACATGGTCAAGGTGGCAATGCGTGTTAAGAAGCAGTTTTACAGTCAATTTATTTGTACTGATGAATTCATCGAGTTCGTTTTTTTCTTCTTCAGTATAGCATCCTGGATCTATGATTACGGCTTCTTTAGTTTCGTCATAAAGAAGATATGTATTTTCTTGGAACGGATTGAAGGTAAATGATTTTATTTCAAGCATATTTGTCGATAATTAATGCCAAATGATATGCATTTGGGTTTTGGTTATTCAAATATAAGGGATTAAATGAAAGTAGACTACATAATTGTGGGGCAAGGAGTTGGGGGAAGCTCGTTGGCGCATCATCTTTTGGAAGCTGGAAAGAAAGTATTGGTGATCAATCATACTGACGCGAATTCATCGTCTAGGGTTGCCGCGGGTATAGTTAATCCAATAACGGGTAGGAATATGGTCAAAACCTGGAAAGCAGATGATATTTTTCCTTACTTGTTTCAGTTTTATAAGAAAATGGAAACTCTGCTTGGAGTAAATGTGCTAGAAGAATTGCCTATTTACAGGCCTTTTGTAAATATGGAGGAGCAAAATGAATGGATGGGCAAAAGCTCCGAAGATTCCTACAAGGCTTATGTGAAAAATATAAATTTCGATAATGAGAGCAAGCCGGGGTTGAAATCTAAGGCTGGAGGTTTGGAACTGAATTATTCCGGTTATGTAGCTCTTGAATCGTATTTAGATGCCTATAAGGAATATTTGAAATCAAAAGAGTCTTATTTGGAAGATTGGTTTGATACCGATGCGTTGAAATTATCCGATGAAGGAGTTGTTTATAAGTCAATCGAGGCAGCGAGATTGATTTTTTGTGACGGAGTACAAAGTCGGATTAAAGGCTATTTTGATTGGTTGCCGTTTAGGAGAGTCAAAGGAGAATTGATTTATATAAAAACCGATTTGAATATCCAGAATATTTATAATAGAGGCGTGTTTATTTTGCCGCAAAAAGATGGTATTTGTAAAGTTGGCGCAACGTATGAATGGCAGGATTTGTCTCTCGTGCCTACAGATAAAGCTAAAGCTCAGCTTGTCGAGAAGTTGGAAGCGATCATTGATTTTGACTACGAAATCGTCGATCATAAAGTAGGCATCAGGCCTTCAACTTTAGATAGAAGACCATTTATTGGAAAACATCCAAAATTTCAACAATTATTCATTTTTAATGGTTTAGGAACAAAAGGCGTTTCGATTGCACCTTTTTTGGCTCAAAATTTCACTAAATATTTAGAAAATGAACAAAATATTGATAGAGAAGTGAATATTGAGCGTTATTTTTCTTTATATTATAATGGGTAATAATTATTAAGCGTCTATGATTCTCCAATATTGCTGTAGGTTAATTATAATATTAATCTTTTTGATGACCAGTATTTCTTCTTCTTTTGCTCAAGGTCGGGGGCCGAATGACTTTGGCAAGAATAGAGTTCAATACAAGCAAAAGAAATGGAAGTTTTACAGTGGTCAGAATTTCGATGTATATTTTTATGACGGAGATAAGTCAGCGAAAGATGCATTGGAATATTTGGAACAGCACTTTGAAAAGTTGACAGACCTGTTGGGGTACGCTCCATATATGAAGGTTAAAGTGTTTCTTTATAATTCAGTATCCGATTTGCAAGAAAGCAATGCTGGCTTGAATAGAGACAAGTATACAATTAATGGAGAGACAGAGTTTGTTAGGACATATGTTGAAATAGCTCATCCCGGCACTAAGGCAGAATTTGAAGAGGTGCTTCGCTATAATTCAGCGAATATCCTTCTGAATGACATGATGTTTGGAGGATCATTCGTGGATGCTTTTAAAGGGAGCTATTTGAAAACATTGCCGGATTGGTTTGTCGATGGCGCTGCTCAATATTATGCCGCTGGCTGGAATGTGAAGATGGATGATTATATCAGAGATTTGATCAAGTCAAATCAAGGCAAGCCAATACGACTTGAGACTTATCAAGATGAGGAAGGTGTTCTTGTCGGCCAATCCGTTTGGAATTACATAGCGGAGACTTATGGAAGATCAAGCATCGCTAATATTCTGAATTTAACAAGAATCATAAAAAATGAGCAAAAGGGGATTTCAAATACTCTTGGAGTTCCTTATGAAGAGTTTCTTCAGGGATGGGCGGAGTATTATTTTGACTTGACAAAGTCGATGAAGAGTCAATACACTTCTTTGGATGATAAGGAAAAGCCATTTGTTGTTAATAGAAAAGAAGGGAAGTACACAGATATTGAATTGAGCCCAGATGAAAGTAAAATCGCGATAGCGTATAATCATTTAGGTTTTCATAAGGTAACGGTGACTGATCTGGCCTCTGGCAGGACAAAGACAGTATTTAAAAATGGCGAGAAATACCTTGATCAAGATTTCGACCCCAAATACCCATTGATTAGCTGGAAAGATGACAATACTTTGGGGATTATTGCTCCTGAGTATGGTCAAATGGCTATTTGGATGTATGATGCCGCTTCATCAAAGAAGTTCAAAAGAGTTTTGCCTAAGATTGACCAGGTTAATGATTTTGATTTGTACAAGGGAAAGGCTCAAATCGGTATTTTAAGTGCGGAAAGAGAAGGAAATACGGATTTGTATGTTTTAAGCCTGAAAAGGTTTTCTTTGAGACGTTTGAATAATGATCCTTATGATGAAGTGTCTCCAAGGTTTTTGCCAAATTCAAAAGCTTTTGTTTTCTCTTCCAATAGGTCCACGGATAGCTTGAATGTTAAAGTCAAAAATTTTGATTTGCAGGATATTGGAGATAATTTCAATGTGTTCTTATATAGTATTGATACTTCGAAAAATCATCTTACGGCATTGACGAATTTTTCTGGGACAGTGAAAATGATAAAGCCGATAAATGAAAACTCATTTTTATATGTGAGTGATCAGCAGGGTGTTGGCAATCTTTACAAATTCGATATTCCAAGAAGAGTAGGCAGTCAGCTGACAAATTTTGATTTGAGTATAAAAACATATGATTACAATGAGTCAAATGGACAGCTTTACTTTACTCTGAATACGATCAATCGAGAAAATATCTATCAAAGTCCTCTAGATTTAAACCAGACAAAATATTCAATGCAGACAGGAAGAGCTCAAGTTCTTCAAGCGAAGTCTGTTGCGAAAAGATTGGAACAAAGAAGAAGACAAGCTATAAAGGATTCTTTGGATGCGCTGGAAAATCAGATAAAAGAGCTTGATTTTCAATTGCTCAGAAATAAGAAAGATTCGATTAGAAAAAGTGTTGAAAAGCCTTCAGTGAATAATTCAGATACACTTGCGGTTTCCAATGACTCGCTGAATTTGGAAAAAGTCAACTTCATCCCTGAAGTTGCAACTACTGAGAAAAAAGATACAGTAAATACAGCTCTTGTGAATACTGATGATTATAAATTTGACAGGGATGTTGTCGCTCAAACAAAGAAACGCAAGTCTTTTTTGACAAGATACAGGCTGATTAGGGAGGAAAGCCGAATTCTTGGTCCTTATCCCTATGAGAATAGATTTCGAACTGATCACTTAGGAGTTTCTTTAGCTATTGATCCATATTTAGGATTTGGGTTAGACCTAAATGTCCAGATGAATGATTTGTTGGAGGATCATAAATTTTTAGGAGGCTTGTTTGTTAATTTAAGTTTTGATGGTGGAGAGCTCTTTGGAGAGTATCAATATTTAAAACATAGAGTTGATTTCAAAGCGAAGTTTTACAGAAAGTTCCTACCTTTGATTTTAGATCCGATCGAAATGCAGAAATACAAACTGAATAGGTTTTTGGTGGGGGCTTCAGTGCCTTTTACAAATTTTTTCAGATTTGAAGTCAACCCATTCATAGAAACCACTCACTTTGTAAAGCATGAATATAACCCAGTAGCATCTAGTTTTAATGATCAGGATGTTCTTTATGGAGGTAGTGAGTTCGCATTTGTTTGGGATAATACAGTAGTCAAAGGCTTTAATTTGATGCAAGGAACTAAGGCTAGGGCATCAATAGAGTATCATAGCGCATTTTCAAGCGAGCCATTGAGTTTTGGCAAGTTCTCGCTTGACTTGATCAACTATCAAAAAGTTCACAAGGAGATTACCTTGGCTTCGAGATTGTTTTATGGGAGATTTTTTGGAGACTCTAAAAAGCCGTTTTTGCTTGGAGGAGTTGATAATTGGATTGGGTCAAGAACCGACTTGGGGAATACAGAAGATCCTTCCCAACCATTTTATTATAATTCGGAGCATCCAAACAACAATTTGTTGTTTATGGAATATGTGATGGGATTGAGAGGTTTTGATTACAATGCGATCAATGGTTCCAATGTTATTTTGTTTAGCACAGAGTTGAGGCTACCTCTTGGCTTGTATTTTTCCAAAGGCCAAAGGATAGAATCAAATTTCTTTAGAAACCTTCAGTTTGTAGGCTTTGTTGATGTAGGTTCAGCATGGAATGGATCGGCATTTTGGCCCTCAGAAAACACTATAAATATGGAGGAAATCGAAAGCGGTAGCATTAAGGTTAAGATTAAAAAGTTTCAAACTCCTTGGCTGAGTAGCTATGGCGTAGGTTTTAGGTCGGCTGTTTTGGGATATCATACCAAACTGGATGTGGCTTGGCCTGTAGAAAGCTACAAGGTTCAAAAACCAAGGGTAACAGTTTCTTTTGGATATGATTTCTAATAAGAGAATATTAATAGCAGGCGGCTCCGGCATGGTCGGCAGAGAGTTGATCAAGCACCTGACCAATTTTGGAGTTGAAGTTTCAATACTATCTAGAATTGTTCGAGAGAGTGATGATAATATTAAGTCATATGTATGGGACCCCGAAAAAGGGAGTGTTGATGAACAAGCAATACTTGACAACGACATACTTATAAACTTGGCTGGGGCAAATATTGGAGCTAAGAAATGGAGTGACGAAAGAAAAAAAGAAATTGTAGCAAGTAGAACACAAACGACAAAGCTTCTTGTAGATAAAGCCAAAGAACTGGATAAGAAATTTGAAAACGTTATATGCGCATCTGCGATTGGAATTTATGGAGGGCATTTTCATAATAAAGTTTATAATGAAGAAAGTCCAGCAGGCAATGATTTCTTAGCGGATGTTGTGAAAGCTTGGGAGAAGTCAAGCAATGAATTTAAGGAAGTGTCTAATCATTTGGTGATTTTAAGGTTTGGTGTTGTGCTTGACTTAGAAGGAGGCGCCTTGCCAAAAATGATGAAACCGATAACATTAGGAGTTGGTAGTGCGCTAGGCACTGGAAAGCAATACTTGAGTTGGATTCATATCGATGATCTATGCAGAATGATACTTTGGTGTTTGAATAAAAATTTGGAAGGAGTATATAATGCTGTAGCACCTAATCCGCTTTCAAATAATCAGTTTACAAAAGTATTGGCGAAATCATTGAATAAGCCATTATTGTTGCCTAATGTCCCATCTTTTGTTTTGAAATTAATGCTTGGCAAGATGTCCGCTTTGGTTTTAGAAGGGCAAAATGTATCGAGTGATAAAGTGATGGAGACAGGCTTCGATTTCAAATTTGGAGAACTTCATGATGCTTTAAATGACTTGTTGCCGTCTGGAAAATAGAGGTGATAAAAACTTTTAGGGTGTTTAAAAGGATTTAAATATATCATTTCAGTATTTCATATGGCAGAAAAAGAGAAAAAACACGATAAGATAAAGCATGCTTTCAAGGATAAGAATTGGAGCGAAATCAAAAGCGAAGATTCTTGGGCTATTTTTAAAGTAATAGCCGAGTTTGTGGAAGGTTTCGATAAATTGGCGAAAATCGGCCCTTGCGTTTCAATTTTTGGATCTGCACGAACCAAGCCCGATCATCCATATTATAAGATGGCTGAAGATATTGCGTCTAAACTAGTTGAGCATGGTTATGGGGTGATAACTGGAGGAGGCCCTGGAATTATGGAAGCAGGAAATCGAGGAGCGAATAAATTAGGCGGCAAATCCGTAGGGCTGAATATCAAGTTGCCTTTTGAACAATTCGATAATATTTATATCGATCCGGATAAATTGATAAATTTCGATTATTTTTTCGTGCGAAAAGTTATGTTTGTTCGTTATTCACAAGGATTTATTGTCATGCCTGGTGGAATGGGAACTTTAGACGAGCTTTTTGAGGCATTGACATTAATTCAAACCGAAAAAATCGGTAAATTCCCAATAGTGTTAGTAGGGAAGGCTTATTGGGCTGGTTTGATAGACTGGTTAAGAAAGGTTGTTTTTGAAAAGGAAAACAATGTAAGTGAAAAGGATTTTGATTTAATTTCAATTGTGGATACAGCTGAAGACGCTGTTGCTGTGATTGAAGACTTTTACAGTAAATATTTATTGTCACCAAACTTTTAGAATTTTGAGCAAAAAGAATGTCATTTTGATATTGTCGGCAGTAGTAATGCTTGTTACCGCTTTTATTATAAAGGATACCACAAGCGATGCTAAATCGGTCAAGTTAGCGGCGGTGCCTATGGTAGATGGCGAAAGAGTGCCATTTGTGAATGCCAAAGGTTTTGAGTTGCCGACTAAGTTGTACTTCGCAGGAGAAAAGGTGCCTTTGGAAGACCCGGATGTATATGAAAGGTTGGACAAAGAATTGAATGTGAATGTGTATTTTCACTCCAGCACTATTTTCTTGATTAAGAAATCCAATAGATGGCTGGATCAAATGAAAGGCTACTTGAAGGAGGAAGGCCTGCCGGAGGATTTAGCTTATATACCATTGATAGAAAGTGGATTTGAACACGTGGTTTCCCCTGCTGGAGCGGCTGGCTATTGGCAATTGATGAGAACGACAGGAAGAGAGTTTGGCTTGGAGGTGAATGACGAGGTTGACGAAAGATACCATGTTGAAAAGTCGACTCAAGCAGCTATTAAGTATCTTAAGAAGTCTTATGAGAAGTTTGGCAATTGGACGAATGTTGTCGCTAGCTATAACATAGGCATGGCAGGGTTTGGCAGAAGGCTTAAAGATCAGAAAGTTGACTCCTATTATGACCTTTTGTTGAATGAAGAGACTAAAAGATACGTGTTTAGAGCAATTGCGATCAAAGAGATTTTGGATGATCAGCAGAAGTATGGATTTTACTTGCCGGAATCGTCTTTATATTACCCAGAGAAATTGGATTCTATTACAGTTGAAAAGAGTATTCCAAACTTGGTGGATTTTGCGATCGAGAATGGTATCACCTATAAGACATTGAAGCGTTACAATCCATGGCTAAGGAAAAAAACGCTGACTATTAAGAAGGCTGGACAAAAGTATACTATATTAGTTCCAAAAAGTAGTTAAGAAATTCAAAAATCGTTTAATTAGTAGTCAGAAAGGAAGTAACCTTTCTGACTTTTTTTATATTATAATTTTGGATTCATGAATGAGATGAAAGTTTATAATAGCTTTTTCCATTCAAGTGAGTAAATCAAGGAAGTATCGACTATGTCTATTGATGATAATAAAGCTGTCTTTGACCAAACAGGCTTTGACAATATTGAAATTTATGGTGCTCGTGAGCATAATTTAAAGAATATTGATATAAAAATTCCAAGAAATGAGCTAGTGGTTCTCACGGGAATAAGCGGGAGCGGAAAGTCATCAATAGCATTTGATACAATTTATGCTGAAGGGCAGAGAAGATATATGGAGAGTTTTTCAGCATATGCCCGATCTTTTATGGGAGGAATGGAACGGCCTGATGTCGATAAGATCAATGGCTTGAGTCCAGTAATTTCTATAGAGCAAAAAACAACTTCCAAGAATCCAAGATCAACAGTCGGGACAACAACCGAAGTGTATGATTTTATGCGTCTTTTATTTGCCAGAGCAGGAGAAGCTTATTCTTACATTACTGGAAATAAAATGGTCAGGCAGTCAGAAGATCAGATTGTGGAGCAAGTATTTCAAACATATGCTAATAAAAAACTGGTAATATTAGCCCCAGTGGTCAAAGGTCGTAAAGGACATTACAGAGAACTTTTTGAGCAATTGAGAAAAAATGGCTTTTCCAAAGTGCGCGTGGATGGGGAAGTGCAGGACTTGATTCCGAAAATGCAGCTGGATAGATATAAAATCCATGATGTTGAGATTGTTATCGATAGGGTAAAGGTAGGAGAGAAAGATAGATTTAGAATTAGCCAGTCAATAAAGACAGCTCTGAATCATGGAGAAGGCTTGATGATGGTTCTTGATGAGGGTGAGAATCTTAAGTATTTTTCAAAAATTTTAATGGACCCTGAGACAGGACTTGCTTATGACGAGCCTGCTCCAAATACTTTTTCCTTTAACTCGCCATATGGAGCTTGTCCAACTTGCAATGGGCTTGGAGTTATTGAGGAGTTTACGATTGAAAATGTGATTCCTGACTTTTCCAAAAGTATTAGTCAAGGAGCGATAGAGCCTTTGGGAGAGTATCGAGATATTTGGATTTTTAAGAAAATAGAGTCGTTTTTAAAGAAACATGACTTGAATATTTCCACTCCTGTGGAAAAGTTCCCAAAAAAGATTCTGGAAAAATTAATGAGTGGTTCTGGAGAAACGGTGAGTGTTGCTTCGGTTAAATACCCAGGGACTGATTGGAATACAAAATTTGACGGAGTTTTCGATTATCTGTATAAGCAAAAAGAAGCGGGTACGGAAAAGATGCAAAAGTGGGTGAATTTATTTTTGTCATCCAATACTTGTCCGGATTGCAATGGAGCAAGGCTGAAGAAGGAATCTTTGCACATTAAGGTCGCTGAGAAGAATATCGCGGAGTTGTCTCAAATGGATTTGAAAACTTTGCTTGATTGGTTTGATAGCATCGATGACAAACTAAGCAATCGACAAAAGAGAATCGCATCTGAAGTTCTTAAAGAAATCAAAAAAAGAGTTGGTTTTTTAGTTGATGTCGGGTTGCATTATTTGAATATTGATCGGCCTGTGAAAACCTTGTCTGGAGGAGAAGCCCAAAGAATACGTTTGGCGACCCAGATAGGAACGCAACTGGTAGGTGTGCTTTATATTTTGGATGAGCCGAGTATAGGTCTTCATCAAAGAGACAATGTAAAGTTGATCAAAGCTTTGGAGGATTTGAGAGATTTGGGAAATAGTGTCATCGTTGTAGAGCATGATAAGGATATGATGTTGGCAGCTGATCATGTTATCGATATTGGCCCGGGCGCTGGTATTCATGGAGGAAGAATCGTTGCTTCAGGCTCGCCTGCTGAATTTGTAAAGCAAGGGTCAATGACAGCGAAATTCTTAAATGGAGAAGTTGAGATTGAGGTGCCTAAGGAGAGGCGAAAAGGGAATGGCCATGAATTAATGATTGGCGGAATAACAGGAAATAATCTCAAGAATGTCGACCTAAAACTTCCTCTTGGAAAAATGGTTTGCGTTACCGGAGTTTCTGGTAGCGGAAAATCTACTATGATTCACGAAACACTTTATCCAATACTTAACGCCCATTTTTATAAAGGCAAAAAGGTGCCTATGCCTTATAAAAAAGTAGAAGGCTTAGAATATTTGGATAAGGTAATAGAAGTGGATCAGTCTCCGATTGGCAGAACCCCAAGATCTAATCCAGCTACATATACGGGAGTTTTTACTGAAATTAGATCATTGTTTTCAGAACTTCCGGAAGCAAAAATTCGTGGATATAAACCAGGAAGATTTTCATTTAATGTCAAGGGAGGAAGGTGTGAAACTTGCCAAGGCGCAGGGAAGCAAGTTGTCGAGATGGATTTTTTACCTGATGTCTTAGTTGACTGTGAAGAATGCAAAGGGAAGAGGTACAATAGAGAAACGCTAGAGGTAAGGTATAAAGGCAAATCCATTTCGGATGTTTTGGAAATGACTGTTGAGTCGGCCACTGATTTTTTTGAAAATCATCCTAAAATTATCAGGAAAATAAGGACGCTTAACGACGTTGGTTTAGGGTATGTGACATTGGGACAGCATGCGACTACGCTCTCTGGTGGAGAGGCTCAAAGAGTGAAGTTGGCCACTGAGTTGTCGAAGAAAGACACAGGAAAAACCATGTACATTTTGGATGAACCTACAACGGGGCTTCATTTTCAAGATATATTGCATTTGCTTAAAGTCATTGAAAAGTTAGTGGACAAGGGAAATACCGTTGTGGTTATTGAACATAATTTGGATGTGATCAAAATGGCTGACCATATTATTGATATGGGGCCAGAGGGAGGCAGTAATGGAGGAGAAATAGTGTTTGAAGGAACTCCCGAGCAACTTGTAAGCTCGAAAAAAGGCTATACTGCCAAGTTTTTGAAAGAAGAGCTTTAAAGTTGTGTCAACAAAACTGGAAACTTAAAAGTTCCCTCTTATGAGGGACGTTCTGGTAAACATATAAACACAAGGCATATGAGTAATTTCGATCACCTATCAATACACATACCTAAGAGCCATTATCCTAGGGTTGTCATTGTCGGAGGAGGATTTGGAGGCCTCAAGCTTTCAAGAATGCTAGTGAAGGAGAAGTTTCAAGTGGTGTTGATGGATAGGAATAATTATCACGTTTTTCAACCTTTGTTATATCAAGTGGCTACTGCTGGATTGGAGGCTGATGCAATTGCTGGTCCTATGAGGAAGTTGATCAAGGAGTATGATAATTTCTTTTTCAGAATGCTCAGGGTCTTGAAAGTTGACGTTGAAAGTAAAAAGGTCAGTACCAAAGTAGGCGATATTAGTTACGATTATTTGATTTTGGCAAATGGCGCCAAAACAAATTTTTTTGGGAATGATCAAATCATGAAAAATGCATTTCCTTTGAAGCAACTCTCACATGCATTAGACCTCAGAAGTCATTTGCTTCAGAATTTTGAAAAGGCGGTATTGTCCAATGAGAGAGCTTATGTTGAAAGTTTATTGAATGTCGTAGTGGTCGGAGGAGGGCCAACAGGAGTAGAGGTTGCAGGTGCATTGGCTGAGTTGAAAGGTCATGTATTGCCGAAGGACTACCCTGAGTTGAATTTTCGACAAATGAATATTTATTTGATCGAAGGGACTGATAGGCTTCTTAACGGTATGTCTCAAAATAGCGGAGACAAGGCGCACTATTACCTTGATGGATTGATGGTCAATGTGATTACGGGCAAGTTTGTCCAGTCATATGAAAATAATGTTGTCAAGCTTAATGATGACACAGAGATTCACACTCAAACTCTGATATGGGCAGCTGGAGTGATGGGCAGTATTATAGACGGGATACCAAAGGAGTTGGTGGAAAAGAGTCGAATATTAGTTAATGAGTTCAATCAAGTTAATGGATTCGAGAATTTTTACGCCATTGGTGATGTCGCATGCATGAAGTCTGAAAAATTCCCAAAAGGGCACCCAATGGTAGCTCCCGTAGCGATACAACAGGCTGAGCATTTGGTTAAAAACCTAAAGCTGCAGATGCAAGGGAAAGAGATGCTTGGTTTTGATTATACGAATAAAGGGTCCATGGCGACAATAGGAAGAAACCGTGCGGTAGTTGACCTTCCCGGAGATATAAAATTTACCGGATTGTTCGCTTGGGCGGTTTGGATGTTTGTCCATTTGATGAGTATAGTTGGTTTTAAGAATAAATTTATCATTTTTATCAACTGGCTATGGAATTATTTCACTTACGATAGAGGTAATAGATTGATTGTTCGATTTTTTAACCCTACACTGAAAGATTATGAGGAGAATCAATCAGATTTATACACTGATAATGATGAATAACCTTTTGAAGTTTTTTTCTGCCGATTAAGAATAATGGTCTTGAAGTGAGCAATATTATTTATACTTTTCTGTAAATTTTCATTTAATGAACAGAAATACAATATATTGGTCGCTTCAACTTTTTGGCTGGGGTGCTTATGCTTTGCTGATTATATTTTTTACGATGTTGGCGGCGGGAAGATTACAGTCTTCAGAAATAGTGAATCTATTTTTGACTACTTCGTTCTTTATTATTTCCACACATGTATACAGATTGTGCTTCAGAAGAATGAAGTGGATGAGTTGGAGTATTGTGAAGCTGGTTCTGATAGTGCTGTTAAGCATGCTGGGGCTTAGTGTCATATCCTATTTTTTTGTAGAGGGAATAGCGTCTCTTTTGCTGGGAGAATTGACCGCTTTTTTTTCAGACCCATTTGTGTATATAGGAGTTATATTCACAAACATGCTTTTTTACCTTCTTTGGATGCTTTTCTATTTGTCATTTCATTATTTTGAAAGGTATAGCACTTCATTGAAGTATGAGGCTGCAGTCAAGGAATTTGAGTTGAATCGACTAAAATCGCAGTTAAACCCCCATTTTATTTTTAACGCTCTTAATAGTACACGGGCATTAATTGATGAAGACCCTAAAAAGGCTAAGGACTCGGTAACTCAACTTTCGAATATATTGAGGAGTACATTGGTAATGAGCAAAAAGAAACTGATAAACTTTTCTGATGAATTGAAAACTGTTATAGATTATCTAGCGTTGGAAAAGATTAGATATGAAGAAAGGCTTTCCGTTGAGTATGATATAAATGAAGATACTTCAAGGTTTATGATTCCTCCGCTAATGATACAAACTTTGGTGGAGAACTCTATTAAACATGGGATATCAACTTTGCCATCAGGTGGGCGTGTGTGTATAAAGGCTTATGTGCAAAATGATAAATTATTTGTAGAGATAGGCAATGACGGTTTCTTTTTATATCAAGAAAATAATGATCCTACTAAACATGGAATCTCAAATACTCTTCAAAGGTTGAATTTAATCTATGGTGATGATGCGAATTTTGAGATCAAAAATATAGGAGAGACTTGGGTAGTAGCAAAACTGGAAATACCACAAAAGATATAGTATGAAAGCACTTATTGTAGATGATGAACGATTGGCTAGAAAAGAATTGATTTCATTATTATCGGTTCACGAGCAGATAGAAGTGGTAGGAGAAGCGATTAATGTGGATGATGCCTTTGAGAAAATAAAGCAATTAAAGCCTGAAGTTATTTTTTTGGATATTCAAATGCCTGGGAAAACGGGATTTGAGTTATTGGAAATGTTGGATCATGTGCCAAAGGTAATATTTGTGACCGCTTATGATGAATATGCATTGAAGGCATTTGAGGTGAATGCAATGGATTATCTTTTAAAACCCGTCCAACCAGAAAGGCTAGAAGAGTGTTTGAGTAAATTAATATCCAATGAAACTAATTCAGAATTAAAAGAGGAAGATATTCTTGATCGATCTGACAAGTTGACTTATAATGATCAGGTATTTGTGAAAGATGGAGAAAAGTGTTGGTTTGTGAAGTTGCAAAATGTAAGGTTCTTCGAATCAGATGGCAATTACGTAAAAGTGTTTTTTGGAGAAAACAAGCCAATGATACATCGATCTTTGAATGCTTTGGAAGAGAGATTGGATTCAAGACATTTTTTTAGAGCAAGCAGAAAGTATATTGTCAACTTGTCTTGGATTGAAAATATTGAAACTTGGTTTAATGGCGGCTTAGTTGTTCATTTAAAGACTGGGGAGAAAATAGAAGTTAGCAGAAGGCAATCCACTAAGTTCAAAGAGCTAATGAGCCTTTAATTATAATGATAAGAAAGCAGGCATAATATTCTATTGAAGTGTTTTTCAACTTTCCATGTGGAGGCAATTTTTTTTATTGATTGAAACTCAAAGGGTGTTATGTGCCCTTTTTTAAAGCTTATATTCCAAATAGCAACAAGAATTTGGAGTTTGTTGTTTTTCTTGATGTAAGTGCTAGAGTCCAATATCTTGAAAATTCTTTTTTCAATTAAGTAGTCGCCATAGCATTCAAAGTACTTTTCAGTAAGACGTAATTCGTTAGTCAAGCCGTAGTGATAGCATACTTTGTTGATGATTTCTTTTTCGTGCTTGGTTGTGCCATGACAATAATTAATGTACGAAAGTAGAAGCACAAAAACCTTTTTTTCTATTTTGTTATTAAGGAAATTTTGATCCTTTTTCTTTTCTAATATCATTTTTTAAGGAATTTCCTATATGTAACATATTTTATAGAGCTATGTTTTCACTACGTTGTGAAAAAATCGCAAGCAATTTTGTCTGCGAATAATCTGCCAGGTTTGGTAAGCATAAGACTATTGTCTTTTTGCATGCAATGTCCGCTATTCAAGTATTGATTGATTGCTTTTTGAGGAATCGAATATTGATAGCGATTTTTCAAGAAATTCAGGTCTATGCCCCAAATTGTACGCAAGCTGGTGAGAATGTATTCATTGGTTTGATCTTTTAAGTCAAGATCGTCCGAGGTGGAAGGAATAATTCCCTTAGAAATGGAATTAATGTAATTAGGGTTGTTCAATACATTGAATTGTCGAGAATTTCCATTAAAAGAGTGCGCGCCAGGGCCTAAGCCTAGGTATTTTTTTTGACGCCAATAGTTTGTGTTGTGCTTGGAATAAGCTTTCTCTCTGGCAAAATTAGAAATTTCATACTGTTCATAGTTATTTGCAAAAAGCGTTTCCTGCAAGATTTCAAATTGCTCAGCGGCAAAATTATCCTCTACTTCGTTTATTTTATTTCTTTTTAGCCAGTTTCCAAACACGGTTTTTTCTTCAATAGTCAATGAGTAAGGGGAAATGTGAGGAACATTTAAACTCATCGCTAAACTTAAATCTTCTTTCCAAATTTTATGGTCATCATTCGGGATCGCATATATCAGGTCAATGCTAATATTTTCGAAGCCTACATGCTGAGCATTATTAATCACGCTTTTCGCCTCGGTAGAGTTATGGGATCTATTCAGATAAGTTAAAAAATTATCGTTGAATGACTGAATACCAATACTGAGTCTGTTGATGCCTAGCGATTTTATATCTTTGAGCTTTGATATTGACAAATCGTCAGGATTAGCCTCTAATGTTATTTCAGGCTTAGAAGAAATTGAAAATTGTTCAATAATCTTGTTTAGGATCGATTCTAATTCATTAACGTCCAATATAGACGGTGTTCCCCCTCCAAAATAAATGGTTTCTACCTGCTCATTGCCTAGAAAGTTCTTTTGGAGGATGGTTTCCGCGATTATGGCTTCGACCATTTTCTCTTTGAGCTTGAGGCTTGTGCTAAAGTGGAAGTCGCAATAATGACATGCTTTCTTGCAAAACGGAATATGAATGTAGATACCTGCCAAATTTATTATATTTTATTTGAATGTGATTTGTAAAAACGAATATCAAGCATAATTTTAAGCCTGAATAAGTGAAAGGAGCTTAATATTAATTACTTTTGAGCCTGAATCCTAATTTTTATAATGATCAAAACTCTATGTCGATAAAGACAACGTTGAACATATTGCTATTCTTATGTTTTCTTTTTGTATCAAACTCTTCAAAAGCTCTGGATCCATTGGTAGGAAGCGAGCTTAGATGGTATGAGTTTTCTGATAGAAGAGATGAGTTTATACCATTGATTGATCAGAATTTGAATAACGTGCATTTGATAGGTGCCTTCTGGGATGAGCGAGCTTCTTCGGATACTTTTTGTATTCATTTGCCAGCGAATTCATCAGTGTATTTGAATAATTCTATATTATGGCATAGTAGCGAGAAAGACACATTGCTTTTTCCTTCTTCAGGTTTTGATGCTTATTTTAAAAGTGGGAACAATTTTGTTTCGATATATAATCCAGATGGCTTAAAGGGATTTCAGTTTGAGTCAAAGGTTGGAGAAAATGTTGAATTGGCAAATGGAGATAATGTGATTTTAGAAAGAAAATTAGATTCATTCAATGACTTTTTCTTTATCGTGTTTTTTACAATTATTTTTATTGAAATTATCTTCAGGAATTTTTTTAGTAGAATAGGTTCAAGTTTATGGTATAAAGATTTATTCTCAATAATTCCCGTAAATGAAAAAGTTTATAGCAACAATAACTTTATTTACCTTATTATATTATGCCTTTGGATGGCATTGTTTTTTCAGACCTTTCTTTTTGTCTCTTTAGGTGATAGCGGGAATATAACTGTTCTTGAAAGATTGATGACCTATTTTTATTACGTGATGGTTCTTGTGTTATTTGGTGTTGTCAAGTTGTTCGGACTAGCATTGTTTTCTAGGGTTTTAAATTTGAAGGGCCTTGTTGATTTTCATTTGTTGGAGTATTCAAGAGTTTATGACTTGATGTTTTTTATTTTTGTCACTTGCATGGCTGGTCTTGCTTTGAGAGAAGGAGGATGGCATTTGGATGATGTTTTACTGATTAAAAAAGTCGCTTTATTTATTTACTTTTCATTTCTTATGATATTGTATTATAAGATGATCGCTTACAAGGGATATAAAAAGTTGCAATTATTTTTGTATCTTTGCGCTTCTGAATTTCTACCTTTTTTGGTGGGAATGAAGTTTTTTTTAAAAATATAACGAATCACGAGGTATTCCTGCCCGAAGTCATTCAAATCGTAAATGAAATATGACAACAAGTAGTAAGGAAAAGTTAAAGAAGGTTGAGTCTGTTCTTGTTTCTCAACCCAAGCCACAAGGTGGCAATTCACCATATTACAAATTAGCTGAGAAATATGGGATCAAAGTAGATTTCAGGCCTTTCATACAAATTGATCCTGTCAACGCTAAGGATTTCAGAAAACAAAAAGTCGATATCTTAAGTCACACAGCGATTATATTCACTAGTAGGAATGCCGTTGATCAATTTTTTGCTATTTGCAAAGATCTTAAGCTTGAGATGCCTAATGATATGAAGTATTTCTGTATTTCCGAACAGACTGCTAATTATCTACAAAAGTATATTGTTATTCGCAAGAGAAAGATTTTCACTGGACAAAGAACAGCTACTGATCTTATTGAAATTTTGAAGAAGCATAAGAATGAGAAGTATTTGTTCCCTTGTTCGAATATTCGCAAAGATGATATTCCAAGCTTCATGACTGATAATGGAATTGAATTCAGCGAAGCGATAATTTACAATACTGTTGCTAGCGATTTGTCGGACTTGGCAAATGTGAACTATGATGTGATCGCTTTCTTTAGCCCATCAGGAATTAATTCTTTATTCATCAATTTCCCTGACTTCAAGCAAAACGAGACAAGAATTGCTGCTTTTGGTCCTACGACTGCAAAAGCGGTAAAAGAAGCTGGTTTGCATTTGGATATTGAAGCTCCGCTTCCTAACGCTCCTTCGATGACTGGCGCGATAGAATTGTACATTAAAAAAGCAAATGGGTAATTTAATTTTACCCTTTTTTTCTATTTTTATGTTTTTTTTGAAACATTCTTTACTCTAATAATTGTTATTATTTTGCTATATTGAAATTTATTAACAAGATTATAGTAAAATGAAGCGATTTCTATACAATTTTTTGCTCCTTTTATTGGCTTTATTATTGAGCGATAGAGTTGCTCTTGGACAGAATGATGCCCAGCTGACTCAATACATGTTCAATAAGCTTGTTTATAATCCTGCTTACGCTGGAGTGGAAGGAGTTACTAATATTACAGCATTGTATAGGTCTCAATGGTTGGGTTATCAAGCCTCGATTGATCAGGGGGGAGCGCCATCTACGGCATTGATAACTTTCGACGCGCCTATTTTACGTCTCAACAGCGGATTGGGCTTGCAAGTGTTGAATGATCAATTGGGACCTCAAAATAATTTGAATATTCTTTTAGCTTACGCTTATCATTTGGAACTGAATGATTATAAGTTAAGCTTTGCGCTCCAAGGGGGAGTGATTTCACAAACTATAGATTTCGATAAATATCGCTGGCTTGATCCCGATGACCCATTTAATAGAACAGGGAAAGAGTCTCAAGTGAGGCCGGATTTGTCCATTGGCTTTTTCCTTCAGTCCCAAAAATTATATGCAGGATTGAGTTACAACCACTTGATTGATTCTGAATTTGATTTTGGAGTTGAGAATATTCAAAATCCACTGGAAAAACAACTGAACTTTATGATGGGATACGATATCATGTATAATTATGATGTCATAATCACGCCTTCGGTTTTGTTTAGAACGGACTTTACAGGCTATGCTTTGGATGTGTCCACTCTTCTTGAATACAAGCAAATGTTTTGGGGTGGCTTGTCATATCGATATATGGAAGCCGTGTCAGCTATTTTAGGTTATGCGTTTTTAAAGGATAAATCATTAAGAATAGGTTATTCTCTTGATTACATCGTTCACCATGCCAATGCGAAGGCTACGACTTCTCATGAATTCATGCTTAATTATTTATTGCCGTTGAATGTAGGTAAAGAAAGGAAGATCATACGAACGCCTAGGTTTAGGCATTAAGGTTTTTGTTGGACTTTTTGATTTCTATTAAACCTATATAACTATATATCATTCTAAATTCCTTCATTTCATTATGAAGGAATTTTTTTTTGATTATTTTTATATGATTTATTGGCTATTTGCTAGTATTGCTATTTTAATACACTTTATCTCTTGAAAATTTTGTATATTTCTCTAAAACTAAAAATATTCACTAAATATTTGTAGTTCAATATACGATGTTTTATATTGTAGAGTATAATTGTTAATAAAAGGTCTAACAACTATAAGGTAGGTGTTTAAATTTTTAAATACTTTATTTTAAATTATTTTTATAAAAAGTTGTTAAGCAAAATATTATTTTTTAAATTAACAAAATAACAAATTAAGTTGGTCGCATAGGCTGTGCTTTATTTGTCTCTCTGATCTGCTGAACTTAGGTGTGTTTAAGCTGTTTCAGATAAAATAGGAAGGAATAGAATAAAAATAGGTGTTATGATTAAAAGTGTTAGTTTACTAAGGATGTTTTGTCTTTGGTCTCTTTTGGCTTTTTCTTTGCAAAGCTGCGGACTTTTCGGAGGAAAGACGGTAGATGATAAAGGAGAGCTTATCGGAGTTCAAGGACGAGAAGGATGGTATATGTCGGTGCCATATGGTATGGTTGCGATTCCGGCAGGAACATTCCATATGGGACAGGCTGATCAAGATGTTCCGTCTACTCAAAACAACTTCAACAAGCAAGTGACTATTGGTCAGTTCTACATGGACGACTCGGAGATCACTAATAATGAGTATAGACAATTTGTTAATACTTTGTTGGAAGATTCAGTAAGTGTTTTGGGAGAAGAAGGAATCTATGATCTTTATTACCCGGATACAACTGTTTGGAATCAAGATTTTTCTCACCATCTAGGAGATCCTTTAGTATCTTACTACTACTCTCACCCTGCTTATGACGACTATCCAGTTGTAGGTGTTAGTTGGGAAGCTGCGAAATACTTTTGCCAGTGGAGAACTGAACATCTAAATCAATACAGAACTTCAAACGGAGAATTTGAGATGCCTAACTTCAGGTTGCCATCTGAAGCTGAATGGGAATATGCTGCTAGAGGCGGAAGAGATATGGGTAAATATCCATGGGGAGGTCCTTATGTTAGAAATACTAAAGGATGTCTTTTAGCTAACTTCAAGCCTGGTAGAGGTAACTATTACGATGACGGATTTGCTTATACAGCTCCAGTTTACTCATTTTTGCCAAATGACTTCGGTCTTTACGAAATGTCAGGTAATGTTTCTGAGTGGGTTGAAGATGCTTATAATCCAGCTGCGGTTCCATTGGTATGGGATATGAACCCGACCTACTGGGATGACAACGAGCCTAAGAAGGTAGTAAGAGGTGGATCTTGGAAAGATATTTCTTATTACTTGGAGACGGGTACAAGAACTTATGAGTTCAAGGATTCTACAAGATCTTATATCGGATTCCGTTGCGCTATGACATATCTTGGTAGATAACAGACTCTTGTTGTCTATACATCAAGCTTTTTTAAAAATATTGAAAATTAATCCTAAGTTTTGGGCGAACTATCGCCTAAGCTCACGGGATTGCTACATAAAGAAATTAATTAGTAAACTATAAACGTATCAGAAAAATGAGTAAGAAAAAAGGAGGATTCGTAGATCATTTCTATGCTAAAATTGCGCCAATCATCACAGGTGTGGGTGCTTCAGTTGTAATTTTGGGAGCGCTTTTCAAGTTGATGCACTGGGAAGGAGCTGGAGAAATGCTTATCGTTGGTATGGGTACAGAAGCGTTGATCTTCTTACTATTTGCTTTCCAACCACAACACGAAGAGCCAGATTGGTCATTAGTATATCCTGAGTTGGATCCTGAAAGCGGTGCTAAAGCTCCTGCTAGAAACAATGCTGCAGCTGGTGCTGGCGTAGCTGGTCAGTTGGACAACATGTTGACTAACTCTAAAGTAGGTCCTGAATTGATCGATAGCCTTGGTAGAGGTATTCAAAACTTGTCTACTTCAGTAAATAAAATGTCTTCTTTGGGTGACGCGTTCGGTGCTACTCAAGCTTATACTGAGAATGTAAAGAAAGCTTCAGGTGCTTTGGCTGAAATCACTAACATCTCTAGAGATGCTATGGGACATATGGCGCAAGCTTCTAAGTCTGCTGCTCAGTCTTTGGATGTTGCTTCTTCTGGAGCTAAAGAATACCATCAGCAGATCCAGTCAATCGCTAAGAACTTGGGCGCATTGAATGCTGTATATGAAATGGAACTTAAGGATTCTAACAACCACTTGAAAGCTATGAACAACTTCTACGGAAACTTGACAGTTGCTATGGAGAATATGGCTACAGCGGCTAGAGAAACTCAAGAATTCCAAGGTGAAATGTCTAAGTTGACTAACAACTTGTCATCATTGAATAATGTTTACGGTAGCATGTTGAATGCTATGAGAGGATAATCTCTTATTTAATCAATTTTTGTTTAACCGTTAAATATTTATATAAAAGATGGCAGGAGGAAAAGAAACCCCACGGCAGAGGCTTATCGGGCTAATGTACCTTGTACTACTAGCGTTGTTAGCCCTACAGGTAAGTAGCTCTGTTATTGATAAATTTTTGTTCTTGAGTGAAAGCTTAGAAAAGTCAGCTATAGAAACAAGTACAAAAAATAATGGTACTAAGGAAGGTATCGCAAAAGCTGTAGAAGATTCTGGTAATCGTGCAGATGATGTAGTAGTTTTAGAAAAAGCAGCTGCGATTCGTAAAGCTACAGGAGAAATTATAGGAAAGCTTGATGCTTATAAAGACGAAATCATTGAAGTAACTGGTGGAAGAGATGAAACTGGAAAGCCGACTGGTTTGACTAATGAAGATCAGGTAGCTAACTTAATGATTGTAAAAGGTAGAGGTAAAGAATTACAAAGTGATCTTAATGCTTATACTGCGCTTTTAACTAAAGAGACTGAAGGTGTTCAAAATGCTCCGACTCTTACTAACATTGCTTTAGATGCTAAGGATCACCCTAGCTTTAAGGATAATAAAGAGCAAAGAAATAAAGACTTCTCTCAGTTGAACTTTCAAGCAACACCTATGGCTGCTGCTATAGCTACTATCTCACAGTTTAAAACTGAGGTTTTATCTCAGGAGACTGAAGCTTTGAATGCTTTAGCTCAAGAAGTAGGAGCGAAGCAATTAAAGTTTGATGAAATTTTACCAATGGTAAATCCTGAAGCTAGAGTAGTAGCTGCTGGAACGAAATATAAAGCAAAGCTATTTATGGCAGCTTTCTCATCGAGTATTCAGCCTACGATGAAAGTTGGAGGAAAGTCTATTCCTGTAACTGATGGTCAAGGTGTTGTAGAGTTTACTGCTGCTGGTGGTGGATATAACAAAGATGGTCTTGCTAAGAAAGCTTATAAAGCTGAAATTAGCTTGAAATTGCCAGGTGGTAGAGATACTACTTATACGAAGGACATTGAGTATTTTGTTGCTAAGCCAGTAATTCAAGTTCAGTCTGCTGCTATTCAAGCGCTTTACTTGAACTGTGGTAATGAGCTTAATATTCAAGTTCCTGCTTTGGGTACGCAATACAACCCTTCATTCACTGCGACTGGAGCTTCTACTACTAAAGGAGCTAAGAAAGGTTTGGTTACTGTTATTCCTACAGGTAAACAAGTTGCTATCACTGTAAGCAGTGCTGGAAACAAGATTGGTACTGAGAAATTCAACGTAAGACCAGTTCCTAAGCCGGATGTAGAAGTAAGATCAAAAGGTAAAATTGTTGACTCTAAGAGAGGATTCAAGAAGTGTCCTCGTCAGATCCAAGCTGTTGCTATCTCTGATGCTACTTTCAAGCAATTCTTGCCAAAAGATGCTAGATATAAAGTAACAGAGTGGGAAGTGACTTTGACTAGAAACAACAAGCCGAAGCCAGGTGGTAGAATGAGATTCACTGGAACTAACGCTGATATTTCTAAGCTTGCTGGTATGGCTAAGCCTGGTGATATGTTGTTCATCGACGTGAAGAAAGTAGAGAGAATGAACTTCCGTAACCAACGTGAAGTAGTAAATATGGGTAGACCAATTTACGTGTCTGTTCCGATAGGAGGATAATTATTTAAAAAATAGGTGTGTTATTAAAATTAGTGTTATGAGTTTAATAAAATATGCATTCACTTTTGTTATGTCATTGATGGTGTTGGCACCAGCGATGGCACAAGAAGAGACTGATACTTATAATCAAAACTCAGTATTGCCGATCAGCAAACATGATCAGCTGTATAGAAAGAGAGTTTGGAGAAGAATGGATTTGAAAGAAAAGCAGAACAAGCCTTTCTTTTCAAAAAATAATGAAATCACTCAATTCATAATTGACGCTGTGTTGGAAGGTGCTTTGCCTGTATACACTAGTGATTCGTTGAACAAAAGAATGCCTAAAGAGCAGTTCATCAAGAATATCTCTTTGCCGGTATTTGAAGACGAAGATGATGAGTGGGCAAGCGAAGGTGATGATTGGGGTGATTCTTCTGAAGAAGAAGTTACTTCTAATCCATACTATTTCGCTAACTCGTTCTCAGTATTGGAAATTATGGAAGATGTGATCTTCGATCGCAAAAGATCTAGACTTTATTTTGATATCCAGTCTGTATGCATGTGGTTGCCAGCAAGAGATAAAGATCCGGATGATACTCCATTGGATGAGCCTGTAGGCTTCTTCAAGTACAAGGATCTTGAGTCATTGTTCAGATCTAACCCAGATGATGCTATCTGGTATAATAGAAAGAATGAAAACTATCATTTGAATCTTGCTGATGCGTTTTTATTAAGACAATTCCACGCTAGAATCATAAAGGTATCAAATCCTGATGATTTGTCGCTTGAAGAAATTTATCCTACTACGAAGAGAGCTCTTTTCGCAAGTCAGGAAGAGGAATTCAAGATGATGGAAATGGAACACAACCTTTGGGAATTTTAATAACACACCTGATATAATTCTTTTAGGAAAAGGGCCGAATTTATTCGAGCCCTTTTTTTATATGTTGTGTAATAAGCGTGGCCTTATGCTCGCCTATGACCTTTTTAATTTCCTCAAATGAGGCTTCTTTGACCTTTTTAGTTGACTTGAAAGCTTTCAATAAAGCGGTAATGGTGTTTTCTCCAATGCCTTTAATAGAGTCGAATTCATTTTGTATAGCTGATTTGCTTCGCTTGTCTCTATGGAATGTAATGGCAAATCTATGAGCTTCATCTCTAAGCTGTTGAATGAGCTTGAGGGTTTCCGATTTTTTACTTAGCATGAGAGGAAAAGAATCCTCTGGATAGTATAGTTCCTCAAGTCTTTTGGCAATTCCTATGATTGGGATTTTTGTATATATGTTCAGTTCTTTTAATGCTTTCACTGCAGCATTTAGCTGACCTTTTCCACCATCAATGACAATTAAATCTGGCAGAGGAATATTCTCTCTGATAAGTCGCGAGTATCGTCGTTGCACAATTTCAGTCATCGAATCAAAATCATTAGGTCCTATGACTGTCTTAATATTGAAATGACGGTAATCCTTTTTAGAAGGTTTCCCATTTTTGAAGCAAACCATTGAGGCCACAGGGTTTGTTCCTTGGATATTGGAGTTGTCAAAGCACTCTATATGTCTAGGCAATGTCGTAAGCCTTAAATCCTGAGCGGCCGTTTTCAGAATTCTGTTATCGTCTTGTCTTGATTGAGCTTTTTGATTAAGTCTTTCTTTTTTATAGAACAAGGCATTTTTTACAGACAGTTCTACAAGCTTCTTTTTATCTCCAATTTTTGGAACAGTGATTAAATAATCTCCAAATTCGCTAATATTGATATTGCTAAGGATTTCTTTGCATTCACTTTTGTATTCTTCTTGAATTTCAATGATAAAGAGCTTAAGAATCTCCTCCTCGCTTTCTTCAAGCTTGTATTGGGCTTGGATAGTTTTGCTGTATTTGATCGCTCCATCTATGATGCTCATGAAGTTGATGTATGCGTACTTTTCGTCAGATACAATTGTGAAAACTTCCAGATCGGTCAATTTGGTAGTTGTGATAACTGTTTTTGCTTGGAATTTTTCCAATGATAGCAATTGCTGTTTGTAAAGTTCTGCTTGTTCAAATTCAAGCTTTGAAGCCGCATCAAGCATTGCTTCTTTGAAAAATTGTTTTGCAGGGCCGATATGACCTTTGAGAATGTGAATAACTTGATCAATTTCTTTTTGATATTCCTCTTTGTTGATTTTACCGACACAAGGAGCCTTGCATTTGCCAATGTGATATTCCAAGCAAACTTCAAATTTCCCTTGGGCTATGTTTCTTTCGGTTAGGTTTAGTTTGCATGTTCTGATATGGAATATCTCTCGAAAAAGCTCTAGAATGGTATTCATCGCTTTTACATTCGAGTATGGACCAAAGTAGTGCCCTTTACCCTTTTCCACTTGTCTTGTAGGATAGACTTTTGGAAATGGATCATTGGTGATAAGTATATATGGATATGATTTGTCGTCTTTTAATTGAATGTTGTATTTGGGTTGATAGCTTTTGATTAGGTTGTTTTCGAGCAACAATGCATCCAACTCCGAGTTTACAATGATTATCTCTAGATAAGAAATTTCACTTACCATTCGAAGCGTTTTTCGATTATGGTTGTTCTTATTCAAAAAATAGCTTTGAACCCTTTTCTTTATATTCTTAGCCTTTCCTACATAGATGATTTCGTCTTTTGAGTTGTAGTATTGATAAATTCCAGGGTTGTTTGGAAGTGTGTTTATTTGTTCTCTGGTATATCTTGTTCTATCCATATTTTAGAAAAATAGGCAAATCTTTAAAATAAAAAAACGGATATCAATTGATATCCGTTTGGTTCATTCAAGTAAAATATTTTGTTATTGAATATCGTCTAGATCAACTTCTTCAACAGGCTCGTAAAGCAACATTGTTGAGTCATTCATGAGTGTTGAATCATTTACCATATTTTGCATTTGGAAAATATTGCAGTCAATTTCTTTAGATAGTTTACGAGGTCTAGGGAAAGCTCCTTTTTCCACATCTAGCTCTTTGTCAGCATACACTTTAGTCATGAATATTTTCCATATAGGCATCGCTGTTCGGGCTCCCTGTCCGTCAACCCAACTTCTAAAGTGCACAGACCTATTTTCTCCACCAGTCCAAGCTCCAGCGACCAAGTCTTTAGTTACTCCCATGAACCATCCATCGGACGCGTTTTGAGTAGTACCTGTCTTGCCTCCTAGTTCGTTGTCTCTTTTTAGTTCCCAACCAACGCCTTGACCCGTTCCACCTATTTCTTCAGTCGTTCCACGAAGCATATACAACATCATATAAGCTGTTTCTTCATTAAGAGCTTCTTTGGTAATGGCTGGAAACTCTTGAAGCACTGTACCATTTTTATCTTCGATCTTTGTGATGAACCTTGGTTGAGTGTAAACTCCTCGGTTGACAAATGTAGAGTAAGCGCCTATGAGTTCGTAGATAGAAACATCGCTAACGCCCAGACAAAGCGAAGGTACAGGTTCTAGCGGACTGGAAATTCCTAGTCTTTTGGCATAGTTAACAACAGTTTGAGGACCGATTTTGCTCATGACAAAAGCAGTGATAGAGTTGATCGATCTTGCCATCGCTTGTCTTAGTGTCATCACTTCTCCAGAGAATTTGCTGTTGGAGTTTTGAGGCGTCCAAGTGGGTGGATCTTGATTAGGCATAGGGAATGTTACAGGAGCATCCACTACTTCATAGCATGGAGAGTAGCCATTGTCGATAGCAGCGGCATATACGATTGGCTTGAAGGTCGATCCAGGTTGTCTTTTTCCGTATTTCACATGATCGTACTTGAAGTATTTGTGGTTGATGCCACCTACCCAAGCTTTTACCTCTCCATTATGCGGATCCATTGCCATAAACCCAGTATGAAGGAACTTTTTATAATATTTAAGTGAGTCCAAAGAACTCATAGTTGTATCAATATCTCCATTCCATGAAAATACAGTCATGTCCTTTGGTTTTTTAAGTGCTTGCCAAATTTTTACCGAGTCGCCATCAAACGATCGTTTTAGATCTCTGTAGGTTTGCGTTCTTTTGATTTCAGACTCGATGAAGTTTGGAATTGGCTTGCCTTTGTCATCTATCCATGGAGTCCTTCCTTTGCTTTGCGTGTCAAATTTCGTTTGCAATGCTTTCATATGCTCTTCAACAGCCTGTTCGGCATATTCTTGCATACGACTATCAATAGTAGTGTATATTTTCAAGCCATCTTCCCAAAGGTCATAATTATTGTCTTTAGTCCATTTCATCAGCTCATCTCTAATTACTGATCTAAAATAAGTGGCTAAGCCATAATTATGGTTCTTGACTTTATAGTCAAGTTTTATAGGTAGCTCCTTCAAAGAATCACATTTTGCCTCAGCCAAATAGCCATATTTTTCCATTTGATTAAGTACCGTATTTCTTCTTGTTTTTGCAGCTTTAGGATATCTGTTAGGATTGTATCCACTAGGTCTTTGAACAAGACCTACTAATAACGCAGCTTCTTCTACTGTCAACAAGTTTTGAGGTTTATTGAAAAAGGTTTGAGATGCAACTTCAATACCGTAGGAATTGCTTCCAAAAAAGACAGTATTAAGATACATCGCCATGATTTCTTCTTTAGTATAACTAGTTTCAAGTTGTACGGCAACAACCCATTCTTTTAATTTGGCGATAACAAGTCCGATTCTCCAATCTATTTCAGCAAGACTACCTTCTAAGTCATCTCTTGTTTGAAATAGATTTTTAGCTAACTGTTGAGAAATGGTACTTCCTCCTCCTGCATCTTGTCTTAGTATAGCTGAATACCATAGTACTCTATACAATGCTCTTAAAGATATTCCAGCATGTTCAAAGAATACATTATCCTCGGTAGCAATCAATGCATTTTTGATATTTGGAGAGATTTCGTCATACCCAACTTGGCTTCTATGCACTCTGAAGTATTTCCCTAATAATACTCCATCGGATGAATAAAGCTCTGAAGCTAAGTCGCTTTTAGGGTTTTCAAGTTGCTCGTACGTGGGCAAACCGCCAAACCAGCCATTCACATCATGTCGGATCATCCAAAAAATGCCATATACAGAGGCTATTCCCAGTAAAAAAATACACCATGAGATTAGAATGAATTTTTTATAAAAAGGAATTTTGCTTTTCGCTTTCGTTTTTTTATCGATGGTTTCTTTCATCTTATTTTTATGAAAAGAATATTACAAGTGCGCTTTAGTATAATTTTTCTTGACGAACTCTTTATATGCTTTCAAGTCTTTGGTTTTGTAAAGAATATCAAAGTTGTCATTTGAAATCACAAAAGTATGAATTTTATCTTTATCAACGCCTTTGAGCAATTGCTTTTCTTCTTCTAGTTTGGTGAAAAAGACTTCAGCTTCGTCATAGTCCTTAAATCCATTAACGATGATCATGTTGTTTTCATTGTTGAAAGTCATGTTGCTCGTCGTCAATCTATCCTTTTGTTCATCATCAAACGTTTGTATAACCGCATTTAACTTCTGCGGAAGTATGTCGGCAAGCTCTTTTTCACTAGAAGCGTAGATTATTGCCATCTTGTGAGGCAAGTCATTTTCGAAAATATATTGAGTTCCTATTCTCGCGGCTTGATTTTTATCAAAATCGACAACTGTTTGCAGTAATTTTTGAGCATATTCGGTCATCGTGCCTTCAGGGTGCTTGTCTATATATTCTTGCAATGCATGTTGATATGCAAACCTTCCGCTCTTTTTCCCTAAGATTAAAATATCCAATAACTCAATCTTATCCATAGCTGGTAGACCGCTGTTTTCTGGATTTGACTTTACACTTTGGATGATTTTTATAGCGTCATTTAGGCTGTCAATTTGGTAGAATTGGTAAGCATTAGCATAAACGACTTTGAGCTTCTCATTTTGAGCATTGCTTTCCTCACGGTATTTCGGATTATGAATTAGTTTAGCGTAAATGCTATTAGGATATTCTGTCAATATGGTGTTCTTTGCGCTATTAGCTAATTCATTGTCAATATTATTGTTGTTTAACAGGTAAATCATATACAATGACTCAGGTCGATATTCCGAAGAAGGATATGTCTCCGTAAGTGTTCCGAAAGTCTGACTTGCATGAGTTGTGTCATGCAGGTCAAAGTGGTAGATTTTTCCTAGCTCATAGTATGCTACTTCCATTTTATCCAAGCAAGCCTGTTTTTGGTTTTGACTGAAAGGAATATTTGCATATAAAGTCTTGAATCGATCGACTCTAGCGTTTTCTCTATCTTTTTTCGACTTGATAGTTTCTTCTGGCTTTTCAGCTTCAGCTATTTGCTCTTGTTCGTTTTCTTCCGATGTCGCTTCCGCATTAGCTCTGTTTGCTTTTATGGCTTCCATTCTGTGCCAAGAGTCTTGAAGTTCTCTTTTTCCCCATTGGCGCTTAAATTCATTTTGTCCCATGCTGACAGCAGTCATGTCGTAAAAATACCAGTCGCCACTGCTTGTGGTATTATTGAGTCCGAAGTTGCCAGTATTTTTATTGAAAGGATCCAGAAAGTTGCTGTTGTTGCCAGTATTGGCATTGGCCAAAGCTTCCTCTCTTCTTTTTCTGCGTCGCTCTTCTTTAGCTTCTTCTTCCTCTTTTTGAATAATGCCTTCAATTTTATTGGCTAAGGTAATAGAGTCCATTTCGGCTAGTTTCAGCAAGCTGTCATTTTCCTGAATGATATCGTATTCCACTACAAATCTTTCCAATATTTCGTGCCTGCCTTCTATGGCAAGGTAATTTTCATCCTCTTTGGGAAGTACTTGAAGTATACTGTCATAGTAAGCTTTCGCTATGTTGAATTCTCGCATTTCATCATAGTAGATCAAACCTAGCTTCCAGTAAGAGTACCCTTTCTGCTTATTATTATTTTTGCTGACTTGAACAGATTGCTCGTAATTGTATATGGCCTTGTCTAGATCACCTTGCTTTTGAGCAAATCGGCCTATTTCATAGTGTATTTTATCTTTGTACTCTTCATTTTTAGGATCTTTCAGAAGCTTTTTGAAGTATTTCTCAATCTTTGCGATGTTTTTGAAGTTTTCAAGTGTCGCAACTTGCGCCATATTCAGCTTGGAGTGAAAAGTAAGCTCGTAGCTAGGATTGCTTTTCAAACAAGCTCTGTAGCTAGCATAGGCTTCAGCGTCTCTTAAAATTTCTTGATTTACTTGACCCAAGATAAATAGAAGGCGAGCTTTTCTGTCTGATTTTTTCAACATTGGAGCTGCTTCAGTCAGATAGTCGGCTACTTTTGGATAGTCTTCTAATTGCTGATAAAGGTAAGCTCTTGTGATTAAGAAATCTTTTTTATTCTTTTCGTTGAATTTCGCTTTTCTTAGGTGGTCTTCAACGGCTCTGGCATTATTGTATTCTTTATTGACCGTAAAAGCATACATGAGCTTGATCAGAGCTTGATGCTTGGCATTGTCATCATTGCTTTTGGTATTGACAAATTTGAAAGTCTCAATTGCATTTGGAAATTCCGAAAGGTATATTCTCGAGATCCCCACTAATATATAGCAGTCATCCATCCACTTGCTGTCGGGATGTCTTTGGATAGATAGAGAAGCTTTTATGATTATATCTTCAATTTTTTCCTTTTGGCTGCTTAGATGAGTTGTGTCCAGCTCAGGGAGTATGCTGAGAATGTCATCATAGTCATCTTTGTGATTCTCTATGATTGATTTGTTTACTTCTTTGAGCGATTCATTGGCATAGAAGTAAGCGTTGTATCTTGCGGTAGTATTATGGTATACTTGGCCTGTAATACCGCTATTACACCCATAGAGCACGATTGACGTGAGAATAATTAAACAAAATCTTTTTAAAAGGAATTTATTCACGATTTTCTCTTTTTCTCCAAAATTATAATGTTAATTTGCGTTAAGCTTAGGTAAGATATGAAATAATTTTTTATTATTGATTTGGTTATGCATACCTTGCTCACGATAAGGTATGAAATTTTGATATAAAAAGTGACATAATCAAGAATAATTTATCAAAACAATATACACTACACTACATTGGGAAAAAGGCAGACGCTATCGGATTGGCTTAATGATCGCTATAATCTGGTAATCAGGAAAGAGGATAATTTTGAGATAATGAAAAAAATGAGTTTTTCTTATGGGAAGCTTATAGTTTTCGGTCTGCTTGGAGCTGCGTTTTTGTTTTTTGCGGCACTGTTTGTTTCCAGGACCTTTTTGGGGGTATGGTTTGATCCATCATATGAAAGTCTTAAAAATAGACAACAGCTGATGATGTTGTCTCAGGCAATAGACTCTCTTGAATATACTATAGAAACCAAAGATCGATTTATTGATAATTTTCAGATGCTTGTGTCCGGAGAGGTTCCTAACGAAGAATTTCAGGATGGGAATGGTGACACATTGGCAATTAAAGCTGCAAGCTTGGAATCAAGTGAAAAGTTAAAAGAAGTAGATAGGCAGTTTAGGGAAGAGTTTGACGGCAAGCAAATCACTCAAATGGATAATTATGAAATGGGTTATTCTGAGATGCAGGAGTTGTTTTTCATCAAACCTGTGGATGGAATGGTATCTTCTCCCTTTGATCAGAAAATAGATCACTTTGGAGTAGATGTAGTAACCAAAGAGCATGAGGCAGTGAAAGCTGTCGCAGATGGGACTGTTTTGCTGTCAGGCTGGACTCAAGAAGAAGGATATGTGGTAATGCTTCAGCATAAGAATAATTTGGTGTCAGTCTACAAGCATAATTCTGAAATTTTGGTGAAACAAGGACAGATTGTTAGCGCGGGAGATGTCATTGGAATTGTTGGTAACTCTGGAGACCTTACCACAGGTCCGCATTTGCATTTTGAATTATGGTTCAATGGAAATCCTGTGAACCCTAGGCATTTCGTTTCATTCAATTGATAACTTTGCGTAAAAATTAATAACTTGGTATAAACTTTTTTAGCATATATAATAAGACATGTTCACAAAGAAACAAGAGAAAATAGCGGCAGCTGAGGAAATCAGGGATTTGGCCAATAATATAGGTAGAGGAACATTGCTTAAAGGAGATATCGAAACCGAAGGCAATGTAAGGATAGAAGGGAAGTTGGTAGGAAATATCAAATGCCAAGCGAAAGTCGTGATAGGTGTTGCCGAAGCGCATGTTGATGGAAATATTTTAGCCAAAAATGGCGAAATCCATGGTCAAGTTGACGGAGTAATCTATATCGAAGAGATGCTTGTGTTGAGGACGGGAGCTAAAGTGAATGGTGAGATTTATGCCAAGAAATTGGTGATAGAAGCCGGGGCGGAGTTCAATGGTAAATGCCAAATGGGAGAAATATCTCAACCGAAATCCCTTAAAGTTCATGAAGGATCCAAAAAAGAAATTGCGTAAAGCTCACAATCGATATATAGCATATGCGAAGTACTCCGCGCTTGTTTTTCAGATGTTTGGAGTGATTCTTTTTACTTATTGGGCTGGAAAGAAGCTGGATGAGTATATTTTTCCAGAAAAAAGAACTATTTTCACGATTATTTTCATATTGATAGGGATTGTCGGAGTGATGATCTGGTTGATAAATAGTTTAAATAAGGAAAATGGAAGAGAAAGCAAAGACAAGTAAAGGCTTGATGCCGCTGTTCGCTTTTGGTCTAGGATTGGGAGTGATAGTTGGCGTACTTGATTATCTTAAACTTGATTTTGTGTCGGAGCATATCTGGCAGATATATATAAGCATATTTGGAATTTATTTAATCAGTACCTTGATAGTAGTGAAAATTGGGGGTAATATAGTACCGATTTTGTTGCTTTCGCTGGTGATAAGATTTTTTCTAGCTATTATTGTCGCTATATTGTTTGTATTTTTATTCAAAGCGAATAGCTTTGCATTTGCAATTAATTTTGGAGGGATTTATTTGTTCTTTATAGGGTTTGAAATTTATTCCTTATTAACTAAATTTAGCAACGTTTCAGAATAATTAGTAAATTGATGAAATTTATGAGTACTAACGCTCTGATTCAGAAGCTTAAAACCGCAGTTTTGGCTCTGATTCTAATGGTAACGTCGTTTGGATCTGCATTTGCGAGCAGTGGTAATGAAGACGAGAAGTTTAATGCAGGAGAGATGGCTCTTCACCACGTTATGGATGCTTATGAGTGGCACCTGTATGACAGCGACCACTACGGCACATTTTATTTGCCAATTATTCTCTATTCTAACACGAGAGGCTTGTTGACGTTTTCTTCGTCAAATTTCTACGACCACCACGAACTTGTTGAATACAATGGCTTGAAGCTTGATAGTCACGGGCACATTGCGTCATTGGATCCTAATGAAGAGATCTTTGACTTTTCGATCACTAAAAACGTAGCATCTGCGCTTTTTAGCGTGGTGTTATTGGTGTTGATTTTTACATCAGCGGCAAAAGGATACAAGAAGAACGAAGGAAAGGCTCCTTCAGGAGTTCAGTCATTTGTCGAGCCTTTGATCTTGTTTGTTAGAGACGATATCGCTAAGACTATCATTGGTCATAAGTATGAGAAGTTTGTTCCTTATTTGTTGACACTGTTCTTCTTCATATTTATCAATAACTTGTTAGGATTGATGCCAGGAGCCGCGAATGTTACTGGAAACATTGCTGTGACATTGGTGCTTGCTGTGTTTACATTGATTGTGACGAATATCAATGGCAATAAGAATTACTGGCAGCATATTTTCGCGACGCCGGGAGTGCCATTTTGGTTGTTGCCGATTATGATTCCTATCGAACTAATTGGTATATTCACGAAGCCGTTCGCATTGATGGTTCGTCTTTTTGCAAACATCACTGCAGGTCACATTGTAATCTTGAGTATCATTGGATTGACATTCTTGTTCAAGTCAATATTTATCGCTCCAGCTAGTGTGGTCTTGGGAACAGCGATGATGTTCTTGGAATTGATGGTTGCATTTATTCAGGCATATGTATTTACGTTGTTGTCATCGATTTACATAAGCTCTGCTGTTGAAGATCATCATTAATAATTTGAAATTTATTTTAAGCAAAATAAATCTTTGTTTAATCAATTATAATTTAAACTAAAAAACGTTTCAATCATGTTTAACTCGTTATTATTAGAAGCAGCTGGATTGCCTGTTCTTGGTGCTGCATTAGGTGCTGGTATAGTTGCGTTAGGCGCTGGACTTGGTATTGGTAAAATCGGTTCTTCTGCTATGGAAGGAATCGCTAGACAGCCAGAAGCAGGTGGTAAAATCCAAACTGCAATGATTATTGCTGCTGCCTTGATCGAGGGTGTGTCGCTTTTCGGCGTGCTTGTATGTTTGATCATCGCTACTGCATAGTCAAGGATTAATGAGAGGAACGGACTGTCTACTAAGCGCTAGGCTTGTAGACAGTTCTTTTATTGAGTTCATAGGATTTTAAACATAGATTTATAGATACTGAACCATGGAATTAGTAACGCCCGGTATTGGACTGATAGTTTGGCAAACGGTGATATTCCTTTTGACACTGATCATATTAGGAAAATTTGCTTGGAAGCCTATCCTGAAAGGATTGAAAGCCAGAGAGGAATCTATAAGTGACGCATTAAGCGCCGCTGAAAAAGCGCGTAAGGAGCTTGTAGGCTTGGAGGCTAAGAATGAGGAGTTGTTGAAGCAGGCTAGAGAGGAAAGAGAAAAGATTCTTGCCGACGCGAACGCTGCTTCAAAGCAGTTGAAAGAGCAAGCTGAGGCCGATGCCAAGAAATTGGCAGATAAAATGGTTTCTGACGCTCAAGCCGCAATTGAAGCTGAGAAAAATAGCGCATTGGCTGAAGTTAAGAACCAAGTAGCTGTATTTTCAGTGGAGATCGCTGAGAAGCTTGTCAGAAAAGAGCTTGAAAATGAGCAAGCACAAAAAGAGCTTGTGAAGGAATATGTAAACGATTTAAAACTTAACTAGTTTCCTTATGGCAGATTTCAGAGTCGCAACAAGGTATGCCAAAGCTTTAGTGGATTTGGCTACTGAGAAAAACTCGCTGGACAAGGTCTATGAGGATGTGCGTTTGATAAACGACGTTTGCGCTGAAAATGAGTCGCTTGTTGTGATACTGAAAAATCCTATCGTGGATAACGAAAAGAAGCAAGCGGTTCTTGAGAAGCTTTTCAATGGTAAAGTAAGCGAAATCACTACGGTGTTCTTACGCTTGATCGCATCAAAGAAAAGAGCTGATATTTTGCCTGCGATTATGGAGTCTTTTGTGTCTCTGTATTATCAGACGAAAAACATCGCTTCAGCTTCTATACAAACGACCTTCCCATTGACGGAAGAGATGAGAAACGCATTTGTCGACGCTGCTAAGCAACATACTGGTGCTCAGCAGATAGAGCTTGAGGAAATCGTAGCGCCTGAAATCATCGGTGGTTATGTTTTCAAAATTGATGACAGACAGATTGACGCTTCAGTCAAGACTAAGTTGTCAACGATCAAGAGAAGTCTTACAAAATAATTTCCGTAGGATTTAAGTAGGTTAGTAAATAAGTTATAGAATATACAATCTAGTATAAAAATGGCAGAAGTTAGACCTGATGAGGTTTCAGCAATATTGAAAGATGAACTTGCCGGTGTAAAGAACGAAGCTCAGTTGGAGGAAATCGGTACTGTACTTGAAGTGGGTGACGGTGTTGCTCGTATCTACGGTTTATCCAAAGTGCAAGCTGGTGAGTTGATCGAATTCGAAAACGGTTCAAGGGGAATGGTATTGAACCTTGAAGAAGATAATGTAGGTGCCGTGCTTTTCGGCGACTCTTCGGATGTTAAAGAAGGAGATACGGTAAAAAGAACTAAGCAAATCGCTTCAATCAAAGTTAGTGACGGAATTGTAGGTCGTGTAGTGGATACTTTGGGTAATCCTATCGACGGAAAAGGTCCTATGGAAGGTGAAGCTGCTGAGATGCCTTTGGAGAGAAAAGCTCCAGGTGTTGTATTCCGTGAGCCTGTTGCAGAACCATTGCAAACTGGAATCATTTCAGTTGACTCAATGATTCCAATTGGTAGAGGACAGCGTGAGCTTATTATTGGTGATAGACAGACAGGTAAAACTGCCGTGGCGATTGACGCGATCATCAACCAAAAAGAATTTTATGATAGAGGCGAGCCTGTTTACTGTATTTATGTTGCAGTAGGTCAGAAAGCTTCTACAGTATTGAATATAGTTACTGCATTGGAAAAAGCAGGCGCAATGGCTTATACTACAGTTGTAGCGGCGACTGCGGCAGATCCAGCTCCGATGCAAGTATACGCTCCGTTTGCAGGTGCTGCGATTGGAGAGTATTTCAGAGATCAAGGTAAGCCGGCTTTAGTAGTTTATGATGACTTGTCAAAGCAAGCTGTTGCATACCGTGAGGTTTCTTTGTTGCTTAGAAGACCTCCAGGTCGTGAGGCTTATCCTGGTGATGTATTCTACCTTCACTCGAGATTGTTGGAGAGAGCGGCTAAAGTTAACGCGAATGATGATATCGCTAAAGATATGAATGATTTGCCAGAGTCGATGAAGTCAAAAGTAAAAGGTGGCGGTTCTTTAACGGCACTTCCAATTATTGAGACTCAAGCGGGTGACGTTTCTGCTTATATCCCTACTAACGTAATTTCGATTACTGACGGACAGATATTCTTGGAGACAAACTTGTTCAACTCGGGTATCAGACCTGCGATTAACGTTGGTATTTCTGTATCGCGTGTTGGTGGTTCGGCTCAGATCAAGTCAATGAAAAAAGTATCAGGTACTTTGAAGCTTGACCAGGCGCAATTCCGCGAGCTAGAAGCATTTGCTAAGTTTGGCTCTGATTTGGATGCAGCGACTAAATTGGTAATCGACAGAGGTAGAAATAACCAAGAGGTATTGAAGCAACCTCAGTTCGCGCCAATGCCAGTAGAGCAGCAAGTAGCAATTATCTACGTTTCTACTAAAGGTTTGATGGACACTGTTCCTACTTCAAAAGTAAAAGCTTTCCAAAAAGAGTTCTTGGATACTATGGTTTCTGAGAAGAAAGAAGCTTTGGCTGATTTGAGAGCTGGTAAGCTAAGTGACAGTGCGATTTCTGCTATTAAGGAAGTAGCAGGCTCTGTGGCTAAAAACTACCAGAATTAAGAGACTTTAATAAGGCAAGCTGGATGAAACTGGCTTGCTGTTTTTAAGCATATCGAATATGGCAAACTTAAAGGAAGTAAAGAATAGAATCACTTCGGTAAAATCGACACAGCAAATTACTAAAGCCATGAAAATGGTAGCTGCGTCAAAACTGAGAAGAGCGCAAGATAGAATAGAAAGAGTGAGACCGTACACGGAGAAGCTGACTTCTATTTTGGAAAATGTTTCTTCTGGTAGTGATCATTCTTCAATCGAATTTGCTGTTGAGAGAGAAGTTAATAAGGTTTTGCTTGTAGTGGTCACTTCTGATAGAGGTCTTTGTGGAGCGTTCAATATGAATGCTATCAAAAAAACTTTATCTGTAATTGATGAAAAGTACAAGAGAGCTTATGAGGCTGGCTTTTTGACTATTATGCCTATTGGCCGAAAAGCTCAACAGTATTTTGCTAGGAGAGGGTATAACCTTATCGAGGATTATGTGGATTCTTTCCAAGATTTGTCTTTTGACAATGTAAGGCCTGCGGCCGAGCATGCTATGAACGGTTTCTTAAACGGTAAATTCGACCAAGTAGAGTTGATTTACAATGAGTTTAGAAATGTAGCGGTTCAAATCTTGAGAGACGAGCAGTTCTTGCCAATTCAGCAATCTGAGTCAGAAGAAAGCAATAGCGAGAATTTTGAGTCGGATTTTATCTATGAGCCTTCTAAGGAATTCATCATTGAAGAATTGATTCCTAAATCTTTGAAGATGCAATTCTACAAAGCTTTGTTGGAGTCAAATGCTTCTGAGCATGGCGCTAGAATGACAGCTATGGATAAAGCAACTGATAATGCAGGAGAATTGTTGAAGTCATTGCGATTGACTTATAACAGAACTCGACAAGCAGCTATTACAACAGAAATTTTAGAGATTGTTGCAGGAGCGGAAGCGTTAAGCAAGAAGTCTTAATCAATAAAAATATAGATGCTAATAAGCATAAAAAAGCCTTGGCAGTTTTGCCAAGGCTTTTTTGTTGATCAAAAGAGAGTGTTTAACTCTCTTTTGATGTTTTATTGTTTTTCTCAATAGTTACTTTAAGTTCTTGCGAATCTTTTGAATGATCAGCTAGGATGATATCCCCTTCTTCCAAGTTGCCATTTAGTATTTCCTCCGCAACAGCATCTTCAAGGTATTTTTGAATAGCTCTATGCAAAGGTCTAGCTCCATATTGTTGGTCATATCCTTTAGTAGCTAAGAAATCTTTGGCTTTGTCAGTAAGCTTGACTGTATATCCAAGTTCCTCGATACGTTTGAATAGCTTCTTAAGAGCAATATCAATGATTTGATGTATGTCTTTTTGAGCCAAATGGTTGAAGACAATAACATCGTCCAGACGATTCAAAAACTCAGGGCTAAAGGCTTTTTTCAGAGCATTTTGAATAGTTAGCTTCATGTGCTCTTCTTCATTTTCCTTTTTAGCTTGAGTGGCAAAACCAATTCCTGTTCCAAAGTCTTTTAAATCCCTAACACCAATGTTTGATGTCATGATGATGATCGTATTTCTAAAATCGACTCTTCTTCCAAGTCCATCAGTAAGTATACCATCGTCAAGAACCTGTAGCAGAAGATTGAAGACATCTGGGTGCGCTTTTTCTATTTCATCAAGCAAGACTACTGAGTATGGTTTTCTTCTTACTTTCTCAGTAAGCTGTCCGCCTTCTTCATAACCAACGTATCCCGGAGGTGCTCCTACCAGTCTTGATACAGAGAATTTCTCCATGTATTCACTCATATCTATTCTGACAAGAGCATCTTCTTTGTCAAAAAGATATGTAGAAAGTACTTTAGCTAATTCTGTCTTACCAACACCTGTTGGACCTAAGAAAATAAACGAACCGATTGGCTTTTTAGGATCCTTTAGACCAACTCTCGTTCTTTGAATAGCTTTCACAAGCTTGTTAATAGCTTCGTCTTGGCCAATTACTTTATCTTTAAGTTCATTGCCCATACCTTTAAGCTTAACGCTTTCATTTTGAGCAACTCTTTTGGTTGGAACACCAGTCATCATCGCTATAACTTCAGCTACATTTTCCTCAGTTACAGTGTATCTTTTAGTCTTGGTTTCTTCTTCCCACTCAGCTTTGGCTTTTTCTAATTGCTCGATTAGTTTTTTCTCTTTATCTCTTAATTGAGCAGCTTCTTCATATTTCTGGCTTTTGACAACTTTGTTCTTTTCAGCCTTGATATCCTCAATGGCTTTTTCCAAAGTTAAAATTGAGTCAGGAACGTGAATGTTGTTGATATGAACTCTAGCTCCGGCTTCATCCATTACATCAATAGCTTTATCTGGCAAGAATCTATCGCTGATATATCTGTCTGACAATTTGACACATGCCAATAAAGCTTCATCTGTAAAGACTACATGATGATGATCTTCGTATTTAGCTTTAATATTATTGAGAATTTCCATTGTTTCCTCAGGTGTGGTTGCGTCAACCATCACTTGTTGGAATCTTCTCGCTAAAGCGCCATCTTTCTCAATATATTGTCTGTATTCGTCAAGTGTCGTAGCTCCGATGCATTGGATTTCCCCTCTTGCAAGTGCAGGCTTGAACATGTTGGAAGCATCAAGAGAACCAGAAGCTCCACCTGCGCCAACAATAGTATGCAACTCGTCAATGAAAAGAATGATTTCTGGAGATTTTTCCAGTTCGCTCATTACGGCCTTCATTCTTTCTTCAAACTGGCCTCTGTATTTTGTGCCGGCTACAAGAGATGCTAAATCCAATGTAACAACTCTTTTATTGAAAAGAACTCTAGATACTTTTTTCTGATTGATTCTTAAGGCTAATCCTTCAGCTATAGCTGTCTTACCAACACCGGGCTCTCCTATGAGTATCGGGTTGTTTTTCTTTCTACGGCTTAGGATTTGAGCTACTCTTTCTATCTCTTTGTCTCTACCAACAATTGGATCAAGTTTGTCTTCTTCGGCCATTTTAGTAAGATCTCTGCCGAAGTTGTCCAATACAGGAGTTTTGGATTTTTCGCCTTTGGACGAGCCTTCACCTTTGCTTGATCCTCCGCCGATTGAACCTGAAGATCCGCCCACAGTGCTTCCTAAAATCGTAGAAGCAGTGTCTTCTTGGCTGTCTTCGGTTTTAAGCTCAAGTAGTTCTTTGACCATGTCATAGCTTACATCATATTTTTCCAAAATCTGAGTAGCTATGTTATCTTCATCTCTTAAAAGAGACAAAAGCAAATGTTCGGTGCCTATGACAGCGCTTTTAAAAATTTTTGCTTCAAGATAAGTGATTTTAAGCACTTTTTCGGATTGTCTGGTGAGAGGTATATTGGCCTTGTTGTCATTGGCATTCCCTAGCGCAGTGCCTTTTGTAGCCTGTTCAATTGAATCTTTAAGTTCATCAAGAGACACGCCCAACTTTTTCAGGATGCTAACGGCTACACCCTCACCTTCTCTTACCATTCCCAAAAGTAAATGTTCGGTGCCGATGTAATCATGGCCTAAGCGGAGAGCTTCCTCACGGCTTAAGGAGATTACTTCTTTGACTCTATTTGAAAATTTTGCTTCCATATATTTAGACCCTTTCTTTCTTGTCTATGCGAACACTGACGCTCGCAGTGAGAAGGTGATTAAAATTTTATAAGTGGATATAGTATTATTCTAACGCAAAGAAAAATGCTTTGTTCTACATTTGAAGGATTGATTTTCTCAAAACTTCCGAACTGTTTGTTCCCTCGCAAAAAATGAGATCCACGGTACTCAAGTTCTTAACAAATTTCTCTCCAAAGACTTGTTGGTATGGAGATGCTGAAAAATTGGCATTTGAAGATTCCTTTTTAGGATGAATTTTTGACCTGAAATCATCAAAGGAATCTGGAAAATCTTCACTTTTTGTTATCAAATGAAGACTGCTCTCTATTTGTAATAATTTACATATTAAATTAATCAATTCAATGTTCAAATCCACTAACTTTTCATGCTTTTTTGCTAAGATTTTTTCAAAGTAAAAGCTGTAGTACTCAAAAAAAGGTGATTTGCCGTAAGCAGTTTGCAAAGATCTCCAATGTGTCAAATGCCATTTCTCTTTGTAATCAATTTTGGCATGTTGTATTACAGGCTTTTTATTACCTTTTTCAATCGGAATAGTCAAGTCCATGATTTTGTTGGACATAAGTATTCGACATCTGTTTCTATAAGATTGTTTTTGGTATCTCTCAGTTAGGTCAAAGTATACGTGGGTGTATTCGGCGATAGTGAAAAAGTATTCTATAGGTGGTAAATACTGCAGATCTATGACCAAATTATTTTCTTTCATTTATTACGAGTTAATTTAATAATCAATAGCTAATTAATGATAAATGCTAAACGATGATATTTAGGTTAAATTATTTTATCAAGATTAAAAATTTTAAACCTATTAAATATATTGTGATATATCCCCGAGTCCCTCTCTGATTACTTCGAATGAATCAGTGGTTGCATTGACAATGGTAGAGGCTATGTTATTGCCGTATCCGCCATCAATGATTATATCCACTTGGTTTTGATATTTTTCATAAATCAATTCCGGATCGGTGGAATATTCTAAAATCTCATCTTCGTCTATGATCGAAGTGGTGATAATCGGATTGCCTAAACTTTTGACAATTTGTCTTGGTATATTATTGTCAGGAACCCTGATACCAACGGTTTTTTTCTTTCTGCCGAGTATTTTAGGGACTTTGGAACTGGAATTTAGAATAAAAGTAAAAGGCCCCGGAAGAGCTTTTTTCATTACTTTAAATTGCGGAGTGGAAAGGCTCTTCACATATTGAGATATGTCGCTTAGATCGAAGCAGATAAAAGAAAATTCGGCTTCCTTTGCCTTCATATTTTTGATTTGAGCTACTTTCTCTATGGCTTTGCTATTGAAAATATCGCAGCCAATCGCGTAAACAGTATCTGTTGGATAGATGACTACTCCTCCGCTTTTCAACGTATTGCTAACCTTTTCGATTATTTTTTCTTGAGGATTGTCCGGGTAGAGTTTTACGAATTCAGCTGCCATATGCTATTTGTTTAGTATTCTTGCCAATTTACATATAATTCACTACAAAAGGATGCGTTGTTGTATATGAATCCAAAGCATATTTTCAAGGATTGTGAATTATTGCTTATTTTTGTGTACTATGGAAAAAAGGAAAATATTCGTTATTGCGTTGATAGTGTTCGCGACATTAGGTTCGTCATTTATATTTTATTTTTATCAAATGTTTACTGGACCTAACATACTAGTGAGCAAACAGCCTCAAACAGTATTCATACCAGCGAACAGCACATTTCGCGATGTGCAAAATATCATGTATGACCAAGATGTGGTTCAAGATATGGTATCATTCAGCTTTGTGTCCAAAATACTGAAGTACCAAGATAACATTAAGCCGGGAAGATATGTTTTTGAACCCAATATGAATAATGTTGAGGCAGTAAGGAAACTAAGAGCTGGTGATCAGGATCCATTGACTGTGACCTTCAATAATGTCAGAACTTCGCTGGATCTTGCGGAGAAGATTACGGCTAATATTGAGCTAGAGACTGAAGAGTTTCTAAAAGTACTTCATGATTCGACATTGTTTTCTTCGTTCGGCTTTAATCATGAGAATAAAATGGCTATGTATATTCCCAATACTTATGAGGTGTACTGGACTATTGACGCTGATGAGTTAATAAAGAAATTACATAGCCAATACAAGAGCTTTTGGAATGAGGATAGAAAGTCAAAGGCTGCGGAAATAGGAATGACGCCAGTTGAAATCAGCATATTGGCCTCAATAGTACAGGCCGAAAGCAAAGTGTTTGAAGAGCAACCTACTATTGCCGGAGTATATATTAATAGATTGAAGAGAGGAATACCTTTGCAAGCTGATCCGACGGTTGTTTTTGCTGTTGGAGATTTTGAAATCAAGAGAGTATTAAACGAACATCTTGAGATTGATTCGCCATACAATACATATAAGTATGCGGGACTGCCTCCTGGGCCTATTAATCTTCCTGAAGCTCGTGTCATTGACGCTGTTCTTAATTTTGAAAAGCACAGTTACCTATATTTTTGCGCTAAAGAGGATTTTTCAGGTTCTCATAACTTTGCCAAAACTTTGAGCGAGCATAATATCAATGCCGCAAAGTATCAAAGAGCGCTGAGCAGAGCTAAGATATTTAAGTGATATACTGTCCTTTATAAGTTCCCTAAGTAAATTTCTATCATAGAATCATTTGTAGTATAATTTGATTTCTTTTCTGTGATAGAAAATTACCTTATTAAGTGTGTAATTTAGAACAAGAGGTGTGTAAAGTAGAGTCAATTAGCAAGCAAGAAACCCAAAAATTAGAAGCTTTGAAGGCTGATATTGACCGAACAGAAAAAGAGATTGATACTGTGAAGTCTGAACTCAATGCTTTTAGACTTAGAATCAGAACTGAGTTGCGTGTTGAGATTGCGCAAATTCAAAAGCTTCAAGCCTTGTATAATGAGCAAAAGAAGCTCAAGAAAGAGAAAAGAAGAGAGCAAAAAAGAAAAGGAAAGAACTTTCGCACCAAAGAAAACACTTTAGTAAGCAAGCAACAAAAGGAGACAAGGAAATCATGTGCTGTTAATGAAAATTTAAATGAGCTGAAACGTCTTTATAAGGAAGGCGTAGTCAAAGTGCATCCCGATAAAATTCAGTCGAATGATGACGATGAAATCAAACAGGCTACCGAGCTGACAATCCTTCTTAACGAACATTATCAAAATGCGAACCTCGAACAGTTAAGAAGGTTGCATCAACAAATTTTTAGCGGACTTACGAATTTAAAATTGGACATGAAGGTTGATCATAATGAGAAAATATGGTCGCTCAAAGTCGAGTTGAGGGATTTGAAATTCGAACTTGAAGAACTCCAAGCTTCTCAATTGTATGTTGTGCTACGCCAGCTTGACAAAGAAAAATATCTCAGCGATTTAAGAAATTATTTTCATGACAAGATAAATAAATTGCGAAAGCGAACGAGATCAAGATAAGGAGTTTCATTTTGATATTGAACTTAAGTTTTTTCCTGAGGAATAGTTTTATGTTTATTTGATGTAAATTTAGCATATACTTATGTGAGCTAAATGGATAAACTTATATATAAACTCATAGATGAACTTTCCTACTTCGAGTGGTATGTTCTCACTGCTATATATTTTCTTTTGCTGTATTTTGGGGGAGTGTTATTGTTTTCTCTGTTAAGCAATTTGCTTGAGAAAAAAGCATGGATAAGAAAGTTGTCAAGAGAAAAGGTAAGTGAAAGTCAGAAGAAATTAGAGGTCAGAGATTCCCTTCACTCTATACTTATATTTGGCTTTTCGAGCTTACCGATCATTTATCTGCTTCGACATGAATCAAGTTGGTTTGCAGACAATACTTTAGTGAATGTTCTTGTAGGTTTATTAGCATTGAATGTATGGAATGAAATTCATTTTTTCATAGTTCACAGGCTGATGCACACTCCTTGGTTGATAAAAAATGTACATTTTATTCATCATCGATCCAGAGTTCCGACTTATCAGTCAGTGTTCAGTTTTCATTGGTTGGAAGCGCTGCTGTTGAGTACTGTTCCGATCACATTGATTCCCTTTATAAAACTATCACCAATGGCGATAGCACTTTATCCGATATGCAGTATATTTTTTAATTTTATAGGACATTCCAATTATATTTTATGTGGAAAAATAGCTCGATTTACGAGTATGAGTTCCCGTCATCATAATCATCATCGCCGTGGTAAAGACAACTTTGGCTTTGTTTCTTACGTTTTTGATGAGATTAACCTAAAAATCAAACAACTAACACAACGAAATGACTAATAAAACATATATCACAGGCTTGGGAACTTATTTGCCCAATGAACCTGTTAATAATGAAGAAATGGAGGAGTATCTGGGTAGAATAGCAGATAAGCCGAGTGTTGCCCGACAAAGAATACTCAACCAGAATGGAATAAAGCAGAGGTACTATGCCATAGACAAGCAGCAACAAAGCACTCATTCTAATGCAGAGATGGCAGCCAAAGCGCTTGAATCAGCCTTAGAGAAATCATCAGTAGATACCAAAAGCATTGAGTTGCTGGCTACGGGTACGACTCAGGCAGATCTGCCTATACCGGGATTTGCCAGTATGGTACATGGGCATTCTTCTTTGGATGCATGTGAGCTTGCAAGTTTTCAGAGCGTATGCGCCAGCGGAATGATGGCACTAAGGGATGCTGATCTTCAGATCAGGTCAGGAGAAAAGAAGGCTGCGGCAGTAGTCGGGAGTGAATTTGCCAGTAGGCTGTTTAAAGCTTCGAGATACGAAGCTCAGGGAGTGAGTCAGTTGTCATTTGATACAGAGTTTTTGAGATGGATGCTTTCTGATGGAGCCGGAGCTTTTGTCTTACAGCCAGAAAAGAATCCAAGGTCTTATTCATTGGAGATAGAATGGATTGATATTAAGTCTCATGCTCATCAGCAGGATCTTTGTATGTATGCCGGGCAGAATAATAATCAGGATAATACGAAAAGCTGGCTGGATTATGATTCATATGAATCCGCTTCTCAAGCCGAAGCTATCAATCTAAAGCAAGATATACGCCAACTTGATCAGGTTGTCAAAACCGGTGTGGCGCATTATTTTGACTTAATTGATCAAGGAAAAATAAATGCAGAGGAAGTGGATTGCTTGTGTTGCCATTATTCTTCTGAGTTTTTTAAGAAGCCTATACAGGAGTTGATGAAAAAAGGAGGAGGTATGATCCCTGAAGATCGTTGGTTTACCAATCTGTGCACAAAAGGGAATACTGGAGCGGCTTCAATTTTCATCATGCTGGAAGAACTCACATATTCAGGGAGTTTAAAAAATGGTCAGAAAATTCTTTGTATGGTGCCTGAGAGTGGTAGGTTTATCACTTCATTTATGATGTTGACCGTTCATGCACCAGAATCAGCCAGCTTATTGAAGGATTATCCTGTCAGAAAAATCGAGGCACCAGAGTTGGTTGTAGAGAAAAACCCTACCTCAGAATGGTTGGTTCGACAGTTGAGCCAGATATGGATAGAATTTGAGACCAAATTACTTCAAGTGCCTGTCGTAAAGAAGATTCACAGTGGCAAATTAACGCTGGAAGATTATAAGTTATTGATCAGGGATTTGAGACAACAGGTGATTGATGGCTCACAATGGATCTCTCGTGCAGCTTCCAATATCTCTATTGATTTGTTTGAATTACGATCAGCTTTTATCAAACATACGGCTACGGAGCATAAGGATTTTCAGTTATTAGAAAAAAATTATCAGGCACTTGGAGAAAGTCTTGAAGATATTCAGTCGAGTCCCAAGAATCTGGGTAGCATAGCTCTTTCTTCATTTATGTTTCAGCAGGCAAGTCAGCCTAATCCTATTGATTTGCTTGGTTCGATGTTTATCATAGAGGGCATAGGAAAGCGACTAGCAGGATACTGGGGAGAGATGATCAAAGACCAACTGAACTTGGATGAGAATCAGGTGTCCTTTTTTACTTATCATGGCGTTGCCGACGAGAATCATTTTCATAGATTAGAAGAAGCACTTAATCATCCTTTGATGCATATGGAACTTGCCCAGAAGATAGCGCAAACAGCCAAGATCACAGCGAGACTTTATCATATGCAGTTAGAAGAATTAGGTAATTATTAAATTAGCAGATTTATGACAGATTTTTTGAATATAGAAACACATGACAGTCGGGATCCGAATCCCTGGCTGGCGATGTATTTGGACACAAGTATTGATATCAATAAAAAGACCAAAGAAGCTCTGATGAGAGATAATGACTCCAAGGCTAAGAGATATCTATTTCCGATTGTTTGGTTCAGCTCTAAGGTCAGTATGTTCTTTATTCATGTGTTTAAATTTTTCTTCCCGAAGTTGATTAATTCATCGAAAATACTGCACAGAATATTAGCTTGGGGGTTGAAGAATTTTGTCAGTGCTGATGCCAACCTACTGATCTTTCGTCATTTTCATGTGGGCAGTGAGATACTTCAGTTTATAGCTGGTAATATAGATGGGATAGAGATGAAGACGAGTCCTTTGAAGCCAAAGAATTTTGAGGATGTAAAGGATGATTTGTTTCTTGATCATGATCTGAACCTCTATAATTTTGTTATAAACCTGAATCATCAACTTCAGACCCATCAAGTTCATATTCAGAAAAAGGAACAATTGAACTTGAGTATGATCAGCGAAGATCAGTTTGATCATATAGATTTTCCTGATAAATGGACGAATGTACTTGATCTTAGGTCGGCGATAGAACTGTTTACACCCTTTTATCAGTTATTTCTCACAGCAAATGATTTTGTAAGAGCTTCCAATTCACTCCAGCTGGATGAAACGATAGCCATATATACTTCTCAGATACTTGGTACACCCGGACATATAGGTTTGGTCAACAATCGACACCCTATGGTACCAGTAACGACCTATAGTGCAGCTTTCAGACTGGTATTACATGGCTTGGCCGCAGAGTCACTTCATGAGGTACTAGTTAAGATCAAACAAGGTATTCCAAGAGATGGAGTGGTGTTGCCTGAAAATGGAACAGTTCAGGTTTAAACCTTTCGCACAAGTCAAAATAAATCCGCATGCCTAAGCAATAATTAATTTAGTGCTATTTCCAGATGTCTTGCAGGTCTAAATACTTTGCATGCAATGAAATCCGTTGAATATAGGGGTATAGTCCCTGTGTATGGCAAGTGTCATATAGGTTTTCACCATATTTCATTTTATGTTTTTCATTAAAAATAAGTCATTTAATCCTGTAGTATTTTTAAGTTCTTGTTTGATCATTTTAATCGTCACTGTTTCCAGCGCGGTTGCGCCTGAGGCTTTGAGCGGAGTTTTTAAAGTTGTGCAGGGCTGGCTGATTGCGAATACCAGTTGGATTTATATCCTTTCGGTGGCAATAATGGTGTTTTTTTGTATTTGGTTGATCGCTTCTCGAAAAGGAGACATTAAACTGGGACCAGATCATTCAGAACCGGAATATAGCGACACTTCATGGTTTGCGATGCTATTTTCAGCGGGTATGGGAATTGGCTTATTGTTTTTTGGAGTAGCAGAACCCTTGATGCATTATAGCGCGCCCCCGGCGGCGGATCCTTTGAGCGTTGAGGCGGCGAAAGACGCCATGAAGATTACATTCTTTCATTGGGGCTTGCATGCTTGGGCTATATATGCTACGCTAGCAGTAATATTGGCTTATTTTGCTTATAGAAAAGACCTGCCTTTATTGCCAAGGTCGATATTTTATCCTATCCTAGGAGATAAAATTCACGGAAGAGCAGGAGATTTTATTGATACTTTCGCTGTCATTGGAACCATGTTCGGTGTTGCATCATCGTTGGGCTATGGTGTTTCTCAGGTGAATGCAGGCTTGAACTATCTTTTTGGAGTTCCTGTCAATTTGTATGTGCAAGTGGGACTTATTATAGGCATCACCGCTATGGCGACGATTTCCGTGGTTTTAGGACTTGATGGAGGCATCAAGAAGCTTTCCAATGTCAATTTGATTTTAGCGGTATTATTGTTGGGTTTGGTTTTGATATTGGGAAATTCGGTGGACTTGCTCAAGGCGTATGTTCAAAATACTGGCGCTTATTTATCTGATTTTGTTCACAAGACATTTAATTTATACGCTTACGAAAAGAATGAATCTTGGCTTGGCGGTTGGACATTGCTTTATTGGGGATGGTGGGTTTCATGGTCCCCATTTGTAGGAATGTTTATCGCAAGAATATCAAGAGGCCGAACGATCAGAGAGTTTATCATCGGTACTTTATTCATTCCGGCGTCTTTTGCTTTTTTGTGGTTTACCGTATTCGGGAATACTGCTATTGAAATCGCCGGTTCTGCTGGAGGCGAGGAGTTTATTCAAGTAGCTACGGAAAATGTTCCAATAGCTTTATTCAAAATGTTCGAATATTTGCCATTGACGAATATTCTCTCTGTGATCGGGCTATTGTTGGTCGTTACATTTTTTGTGAGCTCTTCGGATTCTGGATCGTTGGTGATTGACACTTTGGCTTCTGGAGGGAAGGAACATCCGCCAGTATGGCAAAGAGTTTTTTGGGCCGTATTGGAAGGTTTTGTGGCGATAGCTTTATTGATTGCTGGTGGATTGGATGCATTGCAGACGATGACGATAGCTTCGGCTTTTCCTTTGATGTTTTTGATTATAATAGGCTTGATTGCATTTATCAAAACTTTGCATCAGGACTATTTATTGGCGAATTCCATTCAAAATCACAGTACCAGCGTGCAGTATACATTGGCTAATGTTTCTTGGAAAGAGCGCGTGAAATATTTGTCGAGACATCCAAGCCAAGGAAGAACATTGGTGTTTTTGGAGGAAACAGTTTATCCGGCTTTGATGGAATTCAAGGAAGAATTGATGAAGCATGGAAGCGAAGTGCAGGTAGTGATTTCTGATTTGAGCGTCGCTTTGAAAATCAATAATGGAGACGCCGTTGATTTTCACTATGAAGTGCAGGTAAGGGATTTCGCTGTGCCTGATTATGCCAACAAGTCAAGAGAGGAATATTCTAGAGCTGAAGTATTCTTGTTGAATGGTGGACAAGATTATGATGTGTTTGGTTATAGCAAGGAGCAAATAATCGCCGATGCGATTACCCAATACGAAAGGCATTTTCATTACCTTCATGTCACGACCAGCGAGGAAGTGGAAAGATAAAATCATTATAAAGAGAGCTTTTAAAGTTCTCTTTTTTGTTTTTGCAGTGCTTGGTTATTTGTGATGCGTAATGAGCATGCATTTTGAGAAGTCTATCTAGAGAGGTAAATTAGTTGGCTGTGGGAGTTATTTTTTGTTGATTGATGTGGAGGGTGATATGGTCAAAATTTTAAAAAATGGAAAAAGACAACATCGAGTCATGGGCTGAAGAATTTAAGAAAATAGGAAAGGAAGTTACCTTGCAAAGCCACAAGACCTTGGTGAGGTATGGAGAAAAAGCCACAAAGCTTTATTTGATCCTGAAGGGTGGCATGGTGCTTTTGCATGTTCATCCGATTACGGGTGAAGAGAGAGCGATCAATTTTTTTATTCCTGAATTTCATCCGATAGCGACAGTGTCGCAGTCTCTTGTAATGGGAGAGCCTTCCAAATACCATTTGAAAACATTCACAAACACCAAACTGATAGAGTTGAATTGGAAGGGTGTGGAGGCAATGATGGAAAGAACGAATATTTCTCGCCAGTTCCAAGAATATGGCGTCAAGACGCTTTTGGAAAAGAATGAGCTAAGGGCATTGCTTATCGTTTTGAGTAGCGAGGAAATGCTACATTATTTGCATGAGAATTACCCTCATATACTGCGAAATGTGCCTTCCAAGTACGTCGCTAATTTTTTAGGCATTACCCCGCAGTGGCTAAGCAAGCTTAAGCATAAACTTTGAAACCTGAAACTAGTTTCATCTTTGGAAGGAGTAAAATTATCACCTTTGCTCTTGTCAATCAAAGTGAACACTGTCATGGGAAATAAAAAGTGGGATACGAGTTTAATGCCTGATTTAAGCGGAAAGGTGGCTGTTATCACCGGTGGCAATGCAGGTTTGGGTTACGAAATCAGCTTGCAATTAGCCAAACGCAACGCGGAGATTGTTATAGCTTGTCGAACAGAAAGCAAAGGCTTTGATGCGATAAAGAGAATCGAAGGAGCTATCGGCAGAAAAATCGAAGCGGAAGTGATTCGATTGGATTTGTCGGATTTTGATTCGGTCAGAGCATTCGCGGAGGAATTCAAATCGCGCCATGAACAATTGGATCTTTTGATTAACAATGCGGGTGTTGTGAATTTGAAGGAAAGAGAAGAAACAGCTTCAGGACTTGAGATGCACATGGCCACAAACCACTATGGACATTTTCTTTTGACAGGTTTGTTGTATCCGTTTATTGTGAAAACACCTGATGCGAGGGTAGTGACTATGAGCAGTGGTGGGCATAAATTTGCCGATTTGAATTTTGATGACCTCAACTGGAACAATCGTCCATATGATCGAACGAAATCTTATGGGGACAGCAAGCTAGCGAATCTTCTTTTTGCGAGAATCTTGCAACAAAGATTTGAGATGGACAAATCATCGGCGATATCATTAGCCGCTCATCCAGGACTGAGCGCTACAGAAAGACAACAAACGATTGGTGTTGGAGGATGGTTGACGAGAATATTGGCTCAACCTGTATGGATGGGAGCATTGCCGGCGCTTAGAGCAGCAACGGATCCTGAAGCTAAACCTTTGGAGTATTATGGTCCCCGATGGGGCATAAGAGGTTATCCTGTATTGGAAAAAATGAGTCCAAAAGCTCACGATCAACAGTTGGCTGAAAAGCTTTGGAAAGTATCCGAAGAAGTAACAGGAGTAAAGTATTAGCAAATGACTTATACAGCTGTAGTTGTCGGCGCCACTGGCTTGGTAGGGAAGAATTTGGTTCAGGAATTAATCAACGATTCTGAGTGCAATGAGATTCGTGTGATTGTCAGAAGAGAATCGAATTTCGATCATCCTAAAGTTAAGGTGTTTGTAGTGGATTTTTCCCAGCTTATGGATTATGCGGAAGCTTTTCAAGGGGATGTTTTGTTTTCTTGCCTTGGCACGACCAGAGCGGATGCCGGCAGTCCTGAAAAGCAATATTTAGTAGACTATACGTATCAATTTCAGTCCGCAAAATTAGCTTCGGAGAATGGAGTTAATGCATATGTTTTGGTTTCATCCCCATTCAAGGATATAGATTCTAAGAACTACTATCGAAGAATGAAAGCCGAGCTGGAAGAGTCGACAATGCAGTTGTCTTTTGACAAAATAGTTTTTTTGAGACCTAATGGCCTTATGGGAAAGAGGGAGAGAAAACGATTTGGAGAAAATAGAGCAATGAAAATATTCATTTCATTGGTGAAAATATTTCCGAAGCTTGGAAAGTACAAGCCTATATTAGGCTCGGATGTGGCAAAGGCGATGTTGAAATCTTATCACCTTTCACAAAATCAAGCATCGAGAATTTTGACATACGACAGGGATGAAGTGGAGGTTTTCATTTGATTTTATTGTTGATATTCTTTCCTTGCTCACTGAGCAAAGTAAAACTTAAGCAAATTTTATAATGGAATTGAAAACCTTCAATGCTTCTAGTTATTCCGAATTGATAGAAAGAATTTGGTACTTGGATAGTGGCGTTGAAGCTTTGAATACAGTTGTCCCTCCTCATCCTTATGTAAACCTAATAATTCCTCTTGATCGCTCCAGTTACTATTTGGATGGTCAATTGATTGATTATCCAATTCTTGAGGGGCTTGCCACAGAAATACGCCAAGTCAATTATAGTTCTAACGCGAAAATTATTGGAATCAGATTTTACGCTTATGGAGCGTATCCATTTTTTAGAATAAAGGGAAAGCAATTGTTCAATAATTTTGCGAGCATGCCTTTAGAGTTGGACTTGAGGTACGTAACTACAGAAGTGTTGATTGATAGGCTATATGCTTGCTTGAATCATTTGTTTAGCATTAAGACAAACGAGGAGATCAAACCGATTTGTGAATTTTACCATGATTTTAGATGGGGAGAATTGGATCTTAATATTGAAGAATATTGCAGAAAGTCTGGCACAAGCTATTCTTCACTCAATAGAAAGTTCACTCAAATTATAGGCCTTTCACCCAAGAAGTTCGAACGTTTGATTAAGTTTCGAAAAGCGCTTTGCGCGGTGATCGATAGTGATGAAAGCTTGACGGAGGTTGGCGCATTGTCTGGTTATTTTGATCAAGCTCACTTCATTAGAGAGTTTAAAATATTTGCCAATAATACTCCTTCCAAATATCAAAAAATCATCAAGCAGGCTGATAAAGAGACAAATTTGGTCAACTATAATTTCAAATTATTGTAAGTGACGAAAATATACAATTTTTCTTATGGGTAACGCTTTAGATTTGCGATATCATTTACAAAATAAGAAGACTATGAAGATTGATCATTTGGCAATTTGGGTGAGGGATTTGGATTTGGCTAAAGCATTTTATGAGAAATACTTTAACATGAAATCTGGTGAAAAATACATTAATGAAACGAAGGGGTTTAGTTCTTACTTTCTTTCATTTGAAAATTCAGATACGCGGTTAGAGATCATGCATAGGGATGATATTGAAGATTCGTTTTTTGATCATTCCAAAAAGCTGGGATTAACGCACTTTGCTATATCGTTGGGAAACAAAATTAAAGTCGATGAACTCACCGAGCTTTTGAGGCAAGATGGATATAAGGTTGTCGGAGAACCTAGAGTAACAGGAGATGGGTATTACGAGAGTGTAGTGGAAGATGCGGAAGGAAATTGGGTTGAACTGACAGAATGAAAAGATAAAGCAAAAGCCACTCGCAGTGGAGTGGCTTGGGGTGTTTAAAAAGTTATATGGCAATTAGGAATGGTTTGTTTTAGTTCGTCGACTTGCTCTCGTGTGAAGCCAGTGTATCTTAAATACAAATATTCTAATTGATTTAGGTTTTTTAATGGAGAAATATCTGTTAGTTGATGATTACCACCTAAGAAAAGTGTTGTTAAATTTGTTAGATTAGCTAATGGAGAAATATCGATTAGTTGTCCATTATTACTTAAGGAAAGATCGGTCAAGTTTGTTAGATTAGCTAATAGAGAAATATCGGTTAGTTGATCATTATTATCTATGGAAAGCTTTGTCAAGTTTGTTAGATTAATTAATGGAGAAATATCGATTAGTTGTCCATTATTTCTTAAGGAAAGCTTTGTCAAGTTTGTTAGATTAGCTAATAGAGTAATATCGTTTAGTTGACTATTATTATTTAAGGAAAGATCTGTCAAATTTGTTAGATCAGCTAATGGCGAAAAGTTTGATAAATCATAATGACCAGAGAGATCAAGTTTTGTCAAATTAGTTAGATTGGCTAAAACTGAAATATCATTTCTATCCGTTTTTCCTCCCAAATTAAGAACTTTTAAATTTACTAGATTAGCTAAGCCAGATAGATCTGTTTTGTCACAAGACTCCATATTAAGCTCAACCAGATTTACTAAGTTTGCTAATGGTGAAATATTATTTAAGTGATAATTTCTGCTAATATCAAGTTTCGTAAGGCCATTCAGATTTGAAATAGTAGAAAGATCTAAATTATAACAGGAACTCAAATTTAATACCTTGAGATTATTAAGGCTGGTTAAGTTAGAAATATCACTTATAAGATTATGTCCCAGATCAAGTTCTTCAAGTTGACTTAGAGCTGCAAGTGGGGATATGTCTGAAAAGGTACCACCAAATATCTCTAGATAAGTCAGGTTTGTAAAGTATTCCATCCCATTTATTGATTCTACCCCATTTTTACCATCACCAAGTCCAATATATAGACTATCGATATCTTTAATGTGACCGTATGTAATAGTTGTATTAGGCTCCAAACCTAATTCATATATTATATTAATTTGTAGTATCTCATCATCAAAAATAATAATAAAATTATCGTCCAGTTCATCAATGATTTCTGTACCTATACTCCCTTCACAAAGATTGAAATCATATGTTTTGTTGGTCTCTGAAATAGTAATTGTAAAGTCTTGGCTCAACTGAACTTCATCATCTATAATAATAACTTTCGCAGGATAATCTCCTTCAGACATATCGCATAATACTTTTTGTATTTCGAATTCACCTTCAGCATTTGTATATCCACCCAGATATTTTTTGCTACCATTCAAGTCAAATGATATGGCAAATGCTTTATTACTATAATTCTCTTCGCATTGTTTTAGATTACCAGAGAGGTTCAGATTGACTATGCTCTGTTCTGAGCTTAGGTCGATAGTGACTTCATAGGTCTTTGTTTCATCCAGAGCGACAGAAGCTGATTTTATTTCACCACATATAGTCTCTAGCTCAAAAGTATAGTCTCCTTTTGGAGCATTGATAAGTTTGAATTCGGCATTTTCATCTGTAGCGATATTTTTGGAAGCATTTCCTTGGTCAGAGTTTACTTTTACCTCGATTTCTTGGTTTTTGATTAAGTTGCCGTCTTGGTCTTTGATGATAATCGTTGGTTCGATGCTGTCTTCGATCTTGAAGTCGAGATTGTAAGTTGAGAAATGTTTTACATTGACGACATATTCATCACCTTGGAGCGTGGCTGTAGCAGTTTCCATCCATAGTCCGTGCTTTTCATTCAAGTGCCAAAGTGGGATTGTCTGCGGAGCGTTATCGCCTGCCGGCATTCTGATTTCCACTTCTTCCCCTTCGAAGATTTCCAGCTCATTGCCTTCATCGTCTCTCAGGTCTACTTTGATCATCCCGCGAGAGATGAGACCTACAATATTCTCATCTTCGTCAATTCCGACCAATATCCCTGGCATAGTTTCTTCAAAGTCTTCTGCCGTCGGATCATAATATGTGATCGATGTGTTTACATTTCCTTCGTAGCGATTGCCATCTTGATCAGCGATAGCATTTTCAGGGAATACCAAAGTGATCTCTTCATACTCTACAGTAGCGCCTTCGCTTGCTGTGAATACTTTAGCTTCAGGAGCGTCTTTCAAATAAAGGTATACCGTCGAAAGTCCGCTGTCAGAAGTTCGGACAGTTTTGATCGCTTCGACATAGTTTTCTTTGCTGGCTTTGACAGCGACGAAGTCTTTATTGACTTCAATATTTTCCAAGAGAATGAAACCATTGATATCAGTTGTGAAATTTTCGTCCGAAATGTTGATAGTTGCTTCACTGAGGGATTGACCTTCAGTGTCCTTGACGAAAATCATCAGGTCGCTTTTGACAGTTTCACTGGAAATTACAGACTGGATGATTTGGTTTTCTTGATTAGTGGCTTGGATGCCTGTGTTAGTTCCAACAGTTGGATTAGTTTCAGGAATCTCAATTTGTTTTAAAAATTCACTGCATGAACTAACTGCAAAGAATAAGCAGGTTGCTAGAAATATTTGTAGTTTGTTGTTGAACATTGTTGTCTTTATTGTTTGGAGGAATAAAAATAATAATAAAATGTTAATATATAATGAGATGCTTAGCTTTAATTGATAAAAGAATGATTAATTTGGATTTTGTATAAATGAAGTTGATGCTGTAAAAAGCAAGTAATAAGGCTGTCAATTTATCATGCAGCCTTGAATATTATAAAAAAATCTTTATTAATGATTCTCATCGCCGCTAATAGCATTCGGTTCAAATGCCCAAGAATCCTCAAAGTAATAGGATGAATATTGACATGTGGTAATATAGCTCAAGTTGCCTATGGAGATGTTTACTCAGAGTCTTGTCATATTTAAATATTGTTTTTTTAAAAAAGGAGAAAAACTATTCTCTCATCAGCTTATTATAACATAGAGAAATTCATAGTATCAATGTTAAAAGGAGAGTCGTTGCCATATAAATCGCATGCGTGCAGAACAAAAAGCAGTGTTCCGAATGCGCAAGTATCGGTAAAACTTCCTCCAGAATCTCCATTTTTAGTCCCTCCTGTAATTCAAGCGGCTTTTAAGCCGGGTAAAATCAAGCATAAGTGCCTTGGAAAGTCATTTTCCAGAGTTCATGGATTTAGTCCACTGCCCAATGTCAAGTTATTGCCTGATCAGATGGTCATCGTTGAAGACCAGAATATCGTTGCGGGTGGAGCAGGCTTGTTGTCGTATGAGGTAATGAAAGACGGCGTGGCGGAGCCATTTTGGGTCAGCAATGCGGATATGGAAATAGTTGAGGAGCCTGATCATTCTTTTATCAGGTTGATGAAGATGTTTGATGAGTGTTGGAGCGGGCAAGTACTGAATACTCAAGGTTATTATGATTATTATGGCGACTTGGCTAAAAACCTATATTCCTTTTACACATTAGTGATTAAGAAAAAGCCCAGCTGCACGAAGGAAGAGCAAGAAGTCATTGCTCGCGATCTTGTAGGTATGGCAATGCGAAGACCTGAGGATAGAAATCTTCGATTGAAAATAGAGGGAAAGAAAGATTGTTACTATAAGCACGCGCAATTGAAGGACATTAAAAGCTTTGGGCACTTTCCTGATTATTTTATCAATATGTATGGTAGGCTTGACAAAGAAGTGAAGCCTGAGCAGAAAGGGGCTTCTCCAGTGGTTGACGACCAAAGCGTTCCTTATAAATTCGATTTTTATTTGAATGTCAATGCCGCGAATTTGACTGAAGTAGCAAGGGATTTGATTCCAATGTTGGATGATCCAAGTGTGTTGGGAGGTTTGTATGTCAAAAATATGGCTGTTGCTCCTTTGAGAAATCTAGCCTCCAGAACAGATACTATAAATTTGAAAGTTACAAGCCCTGAAGGATTTGAGAAAGTCAGAGAGTATTTGATTCAATATGTAGACGGTCATGTTGATTTTTTTGTGGATGATTGTCTTGAGTTGACGGAAAGAATTGCTCCTGGACTTAGCTGGAGCCAAGATTCATTTTTTGACAATGTGTGGGATATGGATGGGAATATGTTGGGCGACGTTGGAGTGTATCTTGATAGAGTTGCGATGAGCATCAGCGACCACAAACAAAATAAATCGTTTTTGGACCTTTGGTGGTGGAAATGGTCTGAGATGGAAAGCTTGCATCATGAAGTGCAAGTCCAGTTGGTGAGAAATGCCGGAGCAGACAGGCAATTAGACTATGATAAGCTGCGTCGTCTAAGTGTGTTGACAGAGGAGTTAAGTCAGTTTTGTCCGCCACATCAGGTTATTGAATGGATAGACCATTATGACAAAATGAAAAAGAAGTTCGGAACGAATAGGTACAGTTTTTTGGGGATAAGAACGATAGCTTTGGCAGAGTTAATGAAAAAGAAACCTCGTGACCGGATGAAAGCATTCAAGTCATTTATGAGAATACTTAGAGATCATGGCATTGATCTGTTTCATCCGCACTTGAATAGACCAATCAAGCAATATAGAGAAGAAGGCATGGTGGTTATTGATCAGTTGCCTGAGGAGAGCTCGATTACTCCGGAGGTAGGCTTGTCTGCTCCAGAAGCTTGTTATATTCCTTCAGTAAGGAGCGAAGACGGAGAGTCAGTTTTAGAAAAGTCGACAAAGTTTTTCACTCAAGAAACAGTCGATCCTTCGAGACAGATACTAAAGGTGAACCGGAAAAGAGGAGAAAGATGGCAGGAAGAAGCGAAAGAACGAAAGTTGATGTCTAAAATAATAGAGGAAGAACGTGATGAACTTTAAAATCCAAACAGACTCTCCAAAAGACTAGTTATTAGCTAAGAATTTTGACTTATGCAGTATCAAGAGCCTTCGTTTAATTCTTCTTCTAGATTAAGTTCTAAAGCAGCGCGCTCCTCCAAGACCATTTCCGCGAAATTTCCTCCTGACTTTACTTTTCAGAAAAAACAGGTCATTCAAGCGGCATTTCGTCCAGCCCAAGTCCGGATGAGAACTCATGGTTATGAAGGACAAGGCATAGAACTTCGCAATATGAAGTTTGTTCCTAAGCAGGATGTGCTGTTATCGTCGCAAATGATGATTATAATCGATGATGACGTTGATGTGTGGAGGGGTGAAGGCGATGAAAAACAGCGATGGTATGAATGCCTAGCGGAAGGCGTAAAAGACCCTTTCTGGCTCAATGCCGATTTGCTGACTTTTCCTCAGCCGGATTATTCTTTCCTGCAGTTGATGGATATGTTTGAGGAATGTTGGAACGGATTCGTCTTTGAAAAAGCGAAATATAAACGTTCTTATGATACTGTGCAGAAGAATTTATATTCGATGTATGTGAAGAAGAAAACGGATAAGCCAAGAGTTCCAGAAGCAGTTGAAATCGGTTTAGCTGAAGAGTTTGTGAAGATGTTTTTGGAAAGGGCTGAGGATAGAGGAATGAGATTGTCAATAGAAGGGAAAAAGGCTATTTATTATAATTATGAACAGCTGAAAAAGCAAAAGAAGTTTGGCCATATGCGAGATTATTTTATGAATATTTATGGCCGATCCGAAGCAGATGGAGCATCTCGAGACAAGTCCGCGCCTCATATACGAACACAAAAAGTTCCATATAAATTTGATATCTATCTCAATGTCAAAGTTCATCATTTGAAGGAGGTCGCTCATACGTTAATGAGAATGATGGATGATCCGGAAGTATTGGGTGAATTGTGTGTGAAAAGCATGGCAATCGCGCCTTTGGTCAATCATGCTTCGAGAGTCGATTCCATTGTGATAAGAATAGTCAATCCTGAAGGTTTTGAAAAGGCCAAGCAGTTTCTGATAGAATATGTGGCTGCGCATCCGGACTATTTTATAGATGATTGTCTGGCTCTTACCGAAAGATTTGCGCCGGGAGCTAGTTGGAGTCAGGATTCATGGTTTTCCAATGTTTGGGACATGGACGAACGGATGCTTGCCGAGGTAGGATATTATCTCGATGAAGTGTCTATGAAGCTCTCTGAGCGGAAAAGGAACAAGCCATTTTTCGAATGGAAATCCACAGGCAAACAGTGGGAAGAACTAGAAAAAATGCATAGAGAACTTCAGTTGCAATTAGTCAAAAAAGGAGGTTCTAGTGATCAGTTTGATCAGGAAAAATTATTGAAATTGGGAGAAAAGAGTGAAGAAGTCTCCAAGGTGGCTTTGCCATATGATATTGGACATTGGATCAGACATTTTAAGAGGTATAAAAAACGATATGGAGCAGACAGAAAGACTTTCATGGGGATTCGCTCTTTGGCTTTAGAAGAACTCGCATTGAGGACTGATATGCCCGATAAACGGCGCTATAAGAATAAAATGGAGGCATTTAAAAACTTTATGAGGATATTGAGACGTCATGGCATTGATTTGTTTCATCCTCATGTCAATAGAGATATCAGGCCTGTCAGAGATGATGGGATGGTAGTAATCGGTGAAGGAGCAGAAGAGCTGGTTGCCGAATTGGGGACTGATATTTCTCATCCTGAAGCTATGTTTGTGCCAACACCAGCAAAGCCAAACAGTAGAGAGAAGCTTACGCATACTGAAGAGGTTGGTTTTGAGATACCTTCGATTAACTTGGGAGATGGAAGTCGAAAACCAGAAGATAGTCTATCCAAAGTATACGTCCAAGAGTCTGTAGGAGCACCTCGGCAAGTGTTAAAAGCGATCAGAGAAGAAGCGGCAGATTGGATGGCTCATGCTGTAGACCAAAGGATTTTGGCTAAAGAGCTTGAGGAAGAAAGAGATGAGCTTTAGGCTTTGTAAAACTATAGCTCAACTGTCTTGAATTTTTATTCGGTCCCGTCATTATATTTTTTTAGATATTGCCAATAAGAGGAGCTTTTCGGCGCCATTGATCATTGTCAATATTGTCAAGCATGAAATTGCATATTTGATCAACACCCACAGACATGCTTACAAGAGAGTTGTCATTAACGGAATATTCTCCTTGTATGTCTTTGATCATTGGAGGTCTTATTGATATGAAATCAATATTGGAATTTGTTAGTATCTCTAATTCTCCGTCTTTGACATTGATCATTTGCTGAGCCATCAAATTTAACATAAGCCTCAAAGCCTTTCTTTTGAATGATAGTTTTTCATCCGGAAACTTAATTGCAGCGCCTGAAATATTTATGAATTTTGTTGAGCCCTTTTTTTCCAATCGATTAATCAAATGGTTTAAGCTATCATGATATTTGCTTTCATCAATTCCTTTTGCTTTTAACGGAGGCCCAATCGTAGATAGGATTGCAGATGAACCATGGATAGCTTCATCGATTTTGTTTAGGTCAAAGTAGTCGCCTTCAATAATCTCTATTTTAGATTCAAACTCTTTAAGTTTGTTTTTCGATCGCGCTAAAGCTTTTATTTTATAGCCACGCTCAATAGCTAGTCGAATTAGTTTCTTTCCAACGAAGCCAGTAGCTCCAAAAATAGTTATTTGTTTTGCCATTATGGTTGATTTTATTTGATAAGGTTGTTTTTGATTTTGAGGAGATAGCCATTGAGTGTTTCAATGTCTTTTGAGGACAATCCTTCCAATGCGATATCCAATGTTTCGGAAGCCACTTGGTTGGATGCTTTTTTTATTTGTATGCCTAGGTCCGTAATCGATATTACATTGTTTCGTTTATCAGATTCGGAGACGGATTTGGAGACAAGCCCTGTTTTTATCAAGTTTGAAACTAGACTATTGATACTGGCTTTGTTTTTAAGAGTTATTTCACAAATTTCTTTTTGACTCTTAGGTTCATTGACTAGCACCTCGAGAACCATCCATTGCTCTGGAGTTAATTCTATCTGATGTTTTGTCAAGCCTTGTGTAAGCTTGTTGCTTAGCAATCTTGATGACTTGCCAAGTAGTTCTCCTGTTTTGAATTTTTTCATGAATCAAATGTATGAATAAATTAGTTTGAATTCAAACTAATTTATTCGATTTTACTCTTTAAAATTTTTAAATTTATTTTCATGGTTCATGAAATGCGAAAAATTACAGCTCACCTTTATTCAGAAATTGAATATTTCCAGAGGCTAAAAACAGCAACTGGGAATAATTGTTAGTATTGGGAAGCTTAATACGAATTTCAATGCTGCATAGGGATATATTGAGAAAAACAAAAGAGCCAGCCATTCAAAAAATGGCTAGAAGTTCGATTTCAATCTCGAAAAATCCACCAGCTTTGACATTTGCTAATACTCCTGTTGTTCAAGCGGCTTTCAAGCCTGCTCATCTTAAAAAATCAACTCATGGTTATTCTTTGAAGAATTCTCAACTTACGCCTTTGCCATCGGTTGAACTTGGCGCTGGAAGGCATGTGATTATTGACGATGAGCGTTATCATACGGCTGATGAGGACGATCTTTGGTATTTTGCTTATTGCCGAGGAGTTAAAGAAGATTTTTGGGTTCGAGAGAGTATTTTGGAGATGGAAGAACCCGATCATTCCTTCAACCAATTGATGGAACTGTTTGATGAATGTTGGGATGGAAAAGTGACTCGGAGAGCGGACTTTACCCGACCTTACAATACTTTGCAAAAGAATCTGTATTCTCGCTTCACAAGAAATACCATTGCAAAGCCTCCTGTGGATCGATCAGCTCAGCTGGATTTAGCCCGCCGCATCGTTAATGATCTTTTGGTCAACCGCCCAACGGACAGAAACCTTCGATTGAATCTAGTGGATAGAAAGCCTCATTACTACAAGCATGCTGAATTAAGAGGAATACGGGACTATAGCCATTTTCCAGATTATTTTATGAATATGTATGGCAGGCAGGACACGGAGTCTGAAAGATTAAAAAATGAACCTGTGCTGGAAACTCAGAGCGTGCCTTACAAGTATGACATTTATCTAAATGTCAAAGGGCCTCATGTGTTTCAAGTAACCCAAGATTTAATGCCGTTATTGGATGATCCGGGAGTTTTGGGAGGCCTTGCCGTTAAGTCCTTGTCCTTGGCTCCTTTTTGCAATTTGTCTTCCAGATGCGATACTTTTGTCTTGAGAATAGTCAACCCTGATGGTTTTGAGAGGGTGAAGGTGTTTTTGAGCAGGTATATCGAGGAGCATCAAGATTATTTTGTGGATGAATGCTTGAGGTTGACGGAGAGGTTTGCGCCGGGCGCAAGCTGGAGTCAAGATGTTTGGTTTCAAAATGTTTGGGGATTTGACGATAGATTGATTTCGATCTTGATGGAATATTTGGATAGAGTTGCTTTGCAAATCAGTGATCGAAAAAGAAATCCTCCGTTATTTGATTTTAGAGCGGGACAATGGTCGGAATTGGAAAGGCTTCATCATAAAGTTCAGCTTCAAGCAATTGCGAGGCCATCAGAAAAGGATTCCGTGGATGAATCCGATTTGCGAAAGCTAAGTAATCTGAGCATGCGGTTGATTAATGATAGACCGGACCAAGTGATGGAATGCTTAGATCACTTTGAGGCCAATAAGAAAAAGTTTGGAAAAGATCGTTTTCACTCATTTTTTGGATTAAGATCTCAAATTTTGGCAGAACTTGTGCAAGGAAAGTACCGCAATCGCTCGGAGGCGTTCCGAGGAATGATGAAGATAATGAAAAAATACGGAGTCGATATCTACCATCCATACAGCAATTTTGAAGTAAAAGCTTACAAAGACGATAGCTTGGTAGTCGTGGATACAGGCTTTGTCGAACCAGCGATAGTGGATGGTTATGAGATCGCTTCTCCAGAGGCTCAATGTTTCCCAATTTTGGAAACACATACAGAAGATAGCCAGATGACTATTGGTGACTCTATTACCAGCACAGCCGGAGCTACAGGTACAGATAGCGAAGCAAGCATTTTGTCCTCAGGCATGAAAAAGGTATACGTGCAGGACTTCAAAGGGCCGACACGACAGATTCTTAAAGTACTAAGAAAGGAAAAAGAGGATCTGACAAAAGGCCTGAATGATCAGAAGCTTTTGGGTAGAGAATTAGAAAGTCAATACGAAGAGTTGTGATGCAAACCGCTAATTTTTCATTCAGACAATTGAAGAAAATATTAATTACGGAACTTTGATGGAAATCAAAAGTAGTCGTTATGAACGAATGGAAAAGTCAAATTTTGAAAACCGATGGAGATAAATATGTAATACTTGTTAGAATGGCCGTTGGATTGGTTTTCTTGTCGGAGGGAATTCAAAAGTTTTTGTTTCCGATAACAAGAGGAGCGGGTAGGTTTGAGGCTATAGGTTTGCCCAATGCGGAGTTTTTGGGAAGCATGATAGGCGGATTGGAAATACTCGCTGGATTAATGATCATCATTGGATTGGGCACGCGATTGGCTAGTTTGATTATAATTTCAATTATGTTGAGCGCTCTAACTTTGACGAAGGTTCCTATATTAATGGAAAAAGGTCTCTGGGTTGCATTGCATGATAGCAGAACTGATTATTCCATGTTGATGGGCAGTTTATTTTTGTTTTTCAAGGGTGGAGGAAATTATTCATTGGATAGAAAATTTCAAAAGACATAAAAAAAGCCTCCGCAAAGGGAGGCTTCCTATATTCATGAATTTTTTGTCTTACTTCACTTCTTCGAAGTCTACGTAATCTCCGCCGGTGAAATGTCCCGGCTCATGCCTGTTTTTCTTCTGTTCGGGGACATAGTCAATATGCACATTGCTGTTGCGAGCGCTTTTACGCTGGCTCTGGCTGTGATTGTACTGATAGCTGCCACGATTGTTTTGGTAGGCATATTTCTTTGTCTGTTGCTTCATAAAAGCCTTCAGGATCATTTTTAAAATATAATGACCAAACTTTTTGAAGACAAAGAACAGTATAAGGAAAAAGACTACAATTTTAAATAGCATAATTCATTATTTAATCTGAAGCCTTGAGCCTTGCCAAAGCTCAAGACTCAAGATCATTTATTTACTTAGATAAAGATTTCTCTCAGAGTAAATCTTCAAGAAATAGTCATCCATCAAATCTTCGATGAAATAGATTGCTTCACCTGTGGATTTCATTTCAGGACCTAATTCTTTGTTCACGTTAGGGAATTTGTTGAAAGAGAATACAGGAACCTTGATCGCATATCCTTCTTTCACAGGCTTGAAGTCGAAATCAGTGACTTTCTTGTCTCCTAGCATGACTTTGGTCGCATAGTTCACGTAAGGCTCTTGATAAGCTTTACAAATAAACGGTACGGTTCTCGAAGCTCTAGGGTTTGCTTCAATGATGTAAACTTTATCATCTTTGATAGCAAACTGAATGTTGATCAAACCAACAGTGTTCAGCTCCTTAGCGATTTTTTGAGTATGGCTTTCAATCTGTTGGATTACAAAGTCACCCAAGTTATAAGGAGGAAGCACTGCGTACGAATCTCCAGAGTGGATACCCGCAGGCTCGATATGCTGCATGATTCCGATGATGTATACATTTTCTCCATCGCATATCGCGTCAGCTTCAGCTTCTATAGCTCCGTCAAGGAAATGATCCAAAAGAACTTTGTTCCCAGGAATCTCCCTCATGATTTCAACGATATGTCTTTCCAATTCTTGTTCATTGATGACAATTTTCATGTATTGTCCGCCAAGAACGTATGAAGGTCTTACCAAAAGAGGATATCCAAGTTCGTTTCCTTTGTCGATTGCCTCATCAGCGCTTTCCACTGTAGTGAACTTAGGATAAGGGATATCGTTGTCAGCCAACAATTGAGAGAATCTACCTCTGTCTTCCGCCAAGTCAAGAGCGTCGTAGCTTGTTCCGATGATTTTGATACCATATCTTTCAAGCTTTTCAGCAAGCTTAAGCGCTGTTTGTCCGCCAAGCTGCACGATTACGCCCTCAGGCTTCTCATGAAGTATGATTTCATAAAGGTGCTCCCAGAACACCGGCTCGAAATATAATTTATCAGCAATATCAAAGTCCGTAGAAACAGTCTCAGGGTTGCAGTTGATCATGATCGTTTCGTAGCCGGCTTCTTTAGCTGCTAACACACCGTGTACGCAGCTGTAATCGAACTCAATACCTTGACCGATACGGTTAGGGCCTGCTCCAAGCACGATGATTTTCTTTCTGTCAGAAGACGAAGATTCGTTTTCGTCACCGAAAGAAGAGTAGTAATATGGTGTTTTTGCTTCGAACTCAGCAGAGCAAGTATCCACTAATTTGTATACTCTCTTGATGCCGAACTCATTGTATCTTTTCTCGAATACATCGCTTTCAAGGCAACCGAAAAGGTGCGCTATTTGGCGATCTGCGTAACCTTTCTCTTTTGCAACTTGCAATAATTGCTTAGGAACAGTTTCAAGCGTGTATTTTTTGATTTCATTTTCAACAGCGATCAATTCTTCGATTTGGTTAAGGAACCAAGGGTCGATTTTAGATAGCTTTTGAATTGTCTTGAATGGTATTCCTAGTTTGAAGGCATCGTAAATATGGAATAATCTATCCCAGCTTGGGTTGGCAAGACTGTAAAGGATTTCATCCTGATTAGTCAACTCTTTGCCATCGCATCCCAATCCATTTCTCTTGATTTCCAATGACTGACAAGCTTTTTGAAGTGCTTCTTGGAAGTTTCTTCCAATACCCATCACTTCTCCAACGGCTTTCATCTGAAGACCAAGCGATTTGTCAGCGCCAGGGAATTTTTCGAAATTCCAACGAGGAATCTTCACGATAGTGTAATCGATAGAAGGCTCGAAGAAGGCCGAAGTCGTTCCTGTAATTTGGTTTTTAAGCTCGTCAAGGTTGTATCCAATAGCAAGCTTTGCCGCGATCTTGGCGATAGGGTACCCAGTTGCCTTTGATGCCAAAGCGGATGATCTTGATACTCTTGGGTTGATCTCAATACCTATGATCGTATCGTCAGTAGGGCTTACAGAAAACTGCACGTTGCAACCACCAGCGAATTGTCCGATACCATTCATCATTTTGATCGCCAAATCACGCATTCTTTGGTAGATTGTATCCGAAAGCGTCATGGCAGGAGCTACAGTGATCGAGTCTCCTGTGTGAACACCCATAGGGTCGAAGTTTTCGATAGAGCATATGATGATAACGTTTCCGTTGCTATCTCTCAAAAGCTCAAGCTCGTACTCTTTCCATCCCAAGATACTTTGCTCGATTAGCACCTCGTGAGTTGGAGAAGCATGCAGACCTTTTGTAAGCGCTTTGTCGAAGTTCTCAGGTGAATCAACAAACCCGCCTCCTGTACCTCCAAGAGTAAATGAAGGACGAATTACAAGAGGAAAACCGATTTCTTGCGCGATTTCTTTTCCATGAAGAAAAGATGTAGCAGTTTCTCCTTTACAAACGTCTACATTTAGTTCGATCATTTTTTGACGGAATTGCTCTCTGTCTTCAGTGATCTCGATGGCTCCAGTGTCCACACCGATCATTCTTACTCCGTACTTTTCCCAGATTCCGGCTTTTTCACAGTCGATGGCCAAGTTAAGGGCAGTTTGTCCTCCCATAGTCGGAAGCACAGCATCGATGTTTTCATGTTTTTCTAAGATTTGCCTGATAGATTTTTTCTCCAGCGGCAAGAGGTATATATTGTCCGCGGTAACATTATCTGTCATGATAGTCGCTGGGTTGGAGTTGATCAAAGTAACTTCGATACCCTCTTCCCTTAGCGAACGTGCTGCTTGCGACCCTGAATAGTCGAATTCACACGCTTGTCCAATTACAATCGGGCCACTCCCGATAATCAATACTGACTTGATACTATTATCTCTAGGCATTTTTAGAATTTATTAAAATAAGAACAAACTATTCAAATTGAACAAATTTAATCCAAATGCGCCGGAATGAAAAATCATTTCGGGTTTCTTTGTCCTAGATTTTATCATTCCAAAAAAAACACAGAAAAAGCTAAGGAAAATTATTTTACCAAAGCATCCCTTTTGTAATATTATGTGTATTTAATGTGAATGATTTAAAAAAACTAACATAAAAGACTGACAAAATGAAAGCCCTAAAACTATTGGTTTTGGCATTTGGCGCTGTGACTTTGACAAGTTTAGTCAGAGTGGAGCCTTCGCCTCCTACAGATATCCAATTTGTTTATCGACCGATTTATCAAAAAAGCAAGAATGGTTTGATTGGTTTGGAGCCACCAAGGGAACTAAAGAATACAGGCAAGATATATGTGTATGAGAATTTCCTGTTAATAAACAGTGTTAGAGAAGGGATTCATATCTTGGACAACACGAATCCTGAAGCTCCTAAAAATATAGCGTTTATAAGCATAGCTGGAAATGTCGATATGGCAGTGAAAGACAAGGTGTTGTACGTGGACAATTATGACAGACTATTGGCATTGTCGTTTGGAGATGATTTTAAGATGATCAAGTTGGAAGGTATGGTTGAAGGCCAATTTGGAGAAACAGCTCATTTGCCACCTTTCGAGGCAATCGCGTATGAATGTGTGGATTCAGAACAAGGTTATGTAGTAGGCTGGGAAATGGTGACAAGAGAGGAGGTGAATAGCGTATGTTACAGATAAAAAGCATCATTAGACAGTTTTGTTGTTTTATAGCTATCGTTGCGGTTTTGCCCTCTTGCAAGAGTGATTCTTCAATGGATGGGTCGGCGCCTATAGGAGATCAAGTCGGAGTTGGAGGAAGCATGGCTCGGTTTACCATCAAAGGAGATAAGTTGTATACAGTCAGCGAGAGTCAGTTGAATGTGGTTGATATTTTTGATCCAAAGCAAATGAGTGTGGAAAAGTCGATTGATTTGCCAATGGGTATTGAAACGATATTTCCGTATGACACTATGTTGTTTATAGGTTCTAACACAGGCATGTTTATTTTTGATGTAAGAGATCCTTCTTCTCCGAGAATGCTTTCTGTATATGAGCATATCACTGCTTGCGACCCTGTGGTAGTTAGCGGGAAGTATGCTTATGTTACATTAAGATCTGGAAGAACATGCCGAAATACTCAGAATATACTGGAGGTAATTGATGTGGGAAATCCGACATCGCCGGTTAAAGTTGGAGAATATCAAATGGAGCATCCTCATGGTTTGGGAGTTCTTGGACAGAGTTTATTGGTTTGCGAGGGAGATTTTGGATTGACGGAAATGGATATTTCAAACCCTGAAAACCTGAAGAAAATAGGTTTCGTCAATGATATCCATGGGTATGACCTGATCCCTTTGAGAAACAAAAATATAGCGATCGTGACAGGAGAGACTGGGTTGAGACAGTATAGAATAACAGAAGACGGCAGGTTGGGAGAGATGTTGAGTGAAATTGCGATTCAAAAGTCAGATGCAGAAGAGGAGGCTATATAAATTCAGACTACAGGAATATTTGGGTTTCAGGTGTTCCTGTAGTTTGATTGTAAAATTGCCTAAATATTGTTTAGATAGATTTCGATGAAAATATAAAAAAAATAGCCATTGAAATTGCGTTTTTAAAAAAATGACCTACCTTTGCAATCCCATTATCGGAAAAGCTAATGGGAAACTATGCGAAAGTAGCTCAGCGGTAGAGCATCACCTTGCCAAGGTGAGGGTCGAGGGTTCGATCCCCTTCTTTCGCTCAAAGACTAAAATGTTAGTCAAGCTGGAGTGGTGGAATTGGTAGACACGCAAGACTTAAAATCTTGTGTCCTTTAGGACGTGCGGGTTCAAGTCCCGCCTCTAGTACTCTTTTTCTTTTGAGAGTATAAATATAAAAGTAGAAGCGAAAGTAGCTCAGCGGTAGAGCATCACCTTGCCAAGGTGAGGGTCGAGGGTTCGATCCCCTTCTTTCGCTCATAAAACGATGCAAAGGCATTGTCTTGACGATATTGAATTGAATGCGAAAGTAGCTCAGCGGTAGAGCATCACCTTGCCAAGGTGAGGGTCGAGGGTTCGATCCCCTTCTTTCGCTCAACGACTATATGTTAGTCAAGCTGGAGTGGTGGAATTGGTAGACACGCAAGACTTAAAATCTTGTGCCCTTTTGGGCGTGCGGGTTCAAGTCCCGCCTCTAGTACTCTTTTTCTTTTGAGAGTATAAATACAAAAAGTAGAAGCGAAAGTAGCTCAGCGGTAGAGCATCACCTTGCCAAGGTGAGGGTCGAGGGTTCGATCCCCTTCTTTCGCTCAAAATCTTAACCGTCTTTTAGACGGTTTTTTTGTTTCCCCCAACCTCTTCACTGTATTTTAAAGTTTTTTAACAGTATTCTTTTTCTGCAAGGCAAGATGATTTAGCAATATTTTTTTTAAATTAGAATTTTGTTGAGATAAGTTCGAAAATTATAGATTTCATGGATAATTCAAATCAAGCTAATTCCTACCACGAGAAGATTCAGCAAGTAATGGATGAAGTGGGTAAGATTGTCGTTGGGCAAGATTATATGGTCAATCGTTTATTGATAGGCTTGTTTACCCAAGGACATATATTGCTTGAAGGTGTGCCCGGTCTTGCGAAGACATTGACAGTGAATACGCTTGCTAAAGTATTGAGACTGGATTTCAAAAGAATACAGTTTACACCGGACCTTTTGCCTGCCGATGTGATTGGAACAATGATTTACAATCAGCAAAAGGCGGAGTTCGAAGTGAAAAAAGGACCTGTGTTCGCTAATTTGGTTCTTGCTGACGAGATCAACCGTTCGCCTGCCAAAGTTCAAGCGGCTTTGTTGGAGGCTATGCAGGAGAAGCAAGTGACGATAGGCGAGGAGACATTTAAATTGCAGAAGCCATTCTTTGTGTTGGCGACCCAGAACCCTGTGGATCAAGAAGGAACGTACCCATTGCCGGAAGCGCAGATGGATAGATTCATGATGAAGGTCTATGTGGACTATCCCACAAAGGATCATGAGCTTGAAGTAATGAGAAGAATGGCTAATATGTCTTTCCATGAAGAAGTAAAGCCTGTGCTTGAGGTTCAAGATATCATGGACATTCGTGAGCAGATTAATCAAGTCAAGATTTCCGAATCATTGGAGAAGTATATTATTGAATTGGTGTTTGCCACTAGATATCCGGGAGAGTATGGTTTGGAGGAAGAAGCCAAGTATATTGAGTTTGGAGTTTCGCCGAGAGCAAGTATTAATATGAACCTTGCGGCTAAAGCGACTGCCTTTTTCCAAGGAAGAAACTATGTGTTGCCTGAAGATGTGAAAGAAGTTGCCGTTGATGTGTTGAATCACAGGATAATGGTGAACTATGAAGCAGAAGCTGATAGCGTCACGACTAGAGACATTGTAAATCAAATATTGGTTAAAGTTCCGATATCGAATTAGAGGACTATTATTAGCTTATACAAGTAATGAAATTATGGAAACCACTCATTTTGAGTGGTTTTTTTGTTTTTAGCTCTAAATATTACACAGGTTAGATCTTTGTTAACTAAGAATCATTTGTGTGAATTTTGTGTTAATGAAATTTGATAGGATTTAAGATTTGCTTTATTGAATTTAACCAATAATACGTTTTTGAAGGTTTTTAGGATAAAATAATATGAGTTAGTACTATTTTGAATTAAAATTTTCTTAATCTATCGATTTAAGTGTAACTTTTAGATAATATCTTGTTTAAAAGCAAGTAATGGTATTCGGGTAATTTTGTTTTCGAAATTAAGAAATTGACTAATGATGAAACAAAATTTACTATTAACATTATTCTGCTGCCTATTTTCGGTCGCTGCCTTTGCAAAGGAAGTGGTGAAAGGTACTGTAAAAGATGCACAGACCGGAGAGGAAGTAATAGGCGCCAACGTATTGTTAGAAGGAACAACTTATGGAGCGTCTACGGATGTTTTCGGGAACTTTGAGTTCTCGGCGCCTAAGGGTACTTATAATATTGTAGTGTCTTATATAGGCTATAAAGATTACAAAAAATCTATTGAGTTAGGTTCTGGAGGATTGGTTGTGAATATCCAATTGGAATCAGACTTGGTGCAACTTGAAGGAGTAGTAGTTCAGTCCAAAGCTGATAGAGCGAGCGAGGAAGCTTTGTTGCTTGAAAGACAAAAGTCTACAACGATGGTGGAAGCGATAGGGGTTGAAGAGTTGGCGACAAAAGGAGTATCCAATGTTGAAGAAGGAGTTGCCAAGATGGTTGGTATCTCGAAGGAGAGCAATAGAGGGCTTTACGTAAGAGGTCTTGGAGATAGATATAACAATGCCTTGTTGAATGGACTGCCTGTTCCTTCTCCGAACCCAAACACTAAAATTATTCCATTGAATTTATTCTCTGCGGATATCGTGAAGAATATTTCAATTTCGAAAGTTTTTGATCCGCATTACACGGGAGATTTCGCTGGTGCGAGCATTAATGTTGTGACGAAAGATTATCCAGCGGATCCTTTTTTGAATGTATCGGTGTCTTCCGGATACAATAGTATTTCCACTGGCAAGGACTTTAGAAGCTCTAAGGATGGAGCTTATGAAAAGCTAGGATTTAGCGGTGATGGAAGACAGCTTCCAGATGAGATTCGCAACGCAAAGATTTGGACTTCTGATGGAGAAGGCAAGCCAGAACCTTTTTCTACAAATTTTGACGCGCCTATAGGGTCAGCGCCTATTGATTTTGGTGTTGGCATCGCTGGAGGTAAACTTTTTGATTTGGCAGGATCGTCTTCTTTAGGGGTTTTATTTTCGGTGAATTATGACAATGAGTATAGAACAGAAGAAGGGGTGTTTAAAAGTGTGAATGCTCAGGATGATGTGCAAGAAGATTATACATATTTGAAAAATAAATATAATACAAATACTTCCGCGCTACTTAACCTATATTATAGAATAAATTCTAATCATAAAATCAGCTATAACTCATTGTTTGTGAATAGTTCAGAGAACGAGTATGGGCAATGGGATGGAGAAGACTTTGATAGAGGTTTCTTGAGAGTTCAACGTATTAGATATATTCAAAATCAGCTTTGGACGAATCAATTATTGGGTAGCCATGTGTTGAGCGTGGATGAAAGTTGGACCTTGGATTGGGCAGGATCTTATTCAATTGCGACTAGTGATGAGCCTGATAGGAGACAGCTAACTTTCCAAACAAATGAGAACTTTGATAACTATTTGCTTAACTCATTAAATGCATCTGATAATCAAAGGTACTGGGGTGAATTAAGTGAAGATGAGTGGGCTACAAAAGTTGAAGTTAAAAAAGGATTTTCTCCAAAGGAAAATATGGGTGAGTTCAATCATTATATAACTTTTGGCTTGAATTCTCAATCAAAAGCTAGAGATTTTGAATGGAGACAGGTTAATATTCAGGATGTTGAAAAGTTAATGTCTGACCCTAGGTATGAGAACGGTGTGAATCCTGACAAGCCTTCAGATTATATCAATGACGAGAACTATTCGGATGGGCTATACTTTTATAAGGATCAGCCTGATCCTTCTAGAATTTTTAAGGCAAACGTTGATGTTGCATCAACATATCTAATAGGTGACTTCACTTTAGTTCCAGACAGACTTAGTATGCAAGCAGGTGTAAGAGCAGAGCAAACTAATAGAGTTGTGAAGTTTAAAAAATTGAGAGACTTAATTGACGCTCCATTGAGAGAGAGTACTTATGAAGATCTTGCTGTATTGCCGTCTGTGAATTTCAAATATAACTTAAATGAAAAAAGCAGTTTGAAATTAGCTGCAAGTAAAACTCTGACAAGGCCTTCATTATTGGAAGTTGTGCCATTTATATATGTTGGACCTGAGGGACAATCAACAGGTAATGATACTTTGGCAAATAGCCAGAACTATAACTTTGATCTTAAGTACGAATTATTCCCTGAAGTAGGTTCTATTGTAGCTATTGGAGGTTTTGTACGATATATTAACGATGCGGTTGAAATGATTGTAACTCCGGAATCAGGAACGACTTTGTATAGTTTTGCAAATACAGACAATGCGACTGTCGCTGGTTTGGAACTTGAGTTTAACAGAGAATTAGGGAAATTCTTTGGCGACAATCCAACGTTAAATAAATTTTCATTAGGAGCGAACTTTACCTATCTACTTGTGAATGAAATCCAATTAAAGGAGAAAGGTGTGATGACTAATGATAAACGCGCATTGCAGGGAGCGTCTCCTTATTTAGTGAATGCTAATATGTCATTCAACGAAGATATTGGAAAGCTAAATACAACTTTTGCAATTGTGTATAATACTTTTGGCAGAAGGTTGTTTGCTGCTGGAGCGCAAAACAATGGGGATATTTTTGAAAAGCCAGTTCATACCCTTGACTTGGTGTGGAGAAACAGTATTAATGATAGATTAAGCGTGAACTTATCTGTTAAGAATTTGCTGGATCCTACATATGAAAGAGAGCAAGAGAGTGTGCTGGAAGGTGGACAAAATACTGTAGTTTATAGCTATAAAAAGGGTATTTCCGCAGGCTTGTCAATGTCATATAAATTCTAACATATACTTCAATCTAATGATTTTTAGAGGGGGTTATTTATTATATTTTATATTATAATAATTATTTATAATCCCTTCATTTCAAGGTTAGATATTGTTAATATGTAAGTTGTATATTTGTTTTATTAAATAAGATTCAAACAAAATTATACTGATAAAAGAGATGAAAAAACCAAACATCTTCAAAAAGTCCTTTGTGGCATTAGGTATGGCTACAATGGTAATGTTTACTGCTTGTAAGGATGATGAAAATGATAATCCTAATCCAGAGCCGCTTCCAGGAGACGAAATAGAAGTTTCTGGTGATATCACAGAAGATATGAAGTGGGAAGCAGGTACTGCTATTGTGCTTGCTGGTGGTGTTCACGTTGCGGAAGGTGTGACATTGACGATAGATCCAGGAGTTGTTGTAAAGAGCAAAAGCGGAGAGTCAATTGCATATTTATTGGTAGAGCAAGGTGGTAAAATCATCGCTGAAGGTACTGCTGCTAAGCCAATTGTATTTACTTCAGGTGAAGAAACTCCTGCAAGAGGTGATTGGGGTGGTGTTATCATATGTGGTGACGCTCCAGTTAACGGAGGAGATGGAGAAGGCGAAAGAACTGCTGAAGTTGGTGATGTGAAGTATGGCGGTAGCAATGAAGCTGATAATTCAGGAGTTTTGAAGTATGTTCGTGTTGAGTATACAGGTAATGCTATCAATGATGAAAAAGAGCATAACGGATTCACATTTAATGGTGTTGGTTCGGGAACGACTTTGATGTACCTTCAGTCGCATATGGGTGGAGATGATGCATTTGAGTTTTTTGGAGGTACAGTGAATGCAGAGAACTTGTTGGCTACAGGAGCTAAAGATGATTCATTCGACTGGACATACGGATGGTCAGGTAAAGGAACTAACTGGAAGGCTGTTCAAGCTGAAGAAACTGGAGACAGAGGTATTGAGGCAGACAATAATTCCAAAGATTTTACAGCAAATCCAGTATCAAATCCAACATTGGACGGTATTACTTTGATTGGAAATGGTGCTGAGAAAGACGGCAAGTCTGTAGTTGGTGTTAAGCTTAGAGCTGGAACTAATGCTTCGATTATGAACTTGGTTGTTTCAGGGTTCTCTGGATATGGTGTTGAAGTTGAGACAGAAGAGTCTACTGCTTTTGCTATCAACGGAGATATGAAAGTTGACGCTAAGCTTGATGGAAATGGCGAAATCGGTTATAACTTCAAAGAGGAAATTTCTGAAGAAGAGTTGAACAAAATCGAGCAGAACTTGACGGTTAATCCAGCTAATACTGGAGCTGACGAGTCGGTTTTCGAAGGCTGGACTGTAAGTGTTGATTATAAAGGAGGTGCTCCTGTTGCTGGTACGCCACTTGAAAATGGCGCTGTAATTTCTGGAGATATTGAAGAGAACACTGTTTTGACAGAAGGAAACACTTATGAGTTGGCTGCTGGGGTGCACGTTAAAGATGGTGCTGCTCTGATCATTCAGCCGGGTGTTACTATCAAGAGTAAAGTTGGTGAAGCTATTGCTTACCTTTTGATAGAGAAAGGAGCAAGAATTCTAGCTGAAGGTACAGCTGACAAGCCGATTGTTTTCACTTCTGGTGAAGAGGCTCCTTCAAGAGGAGATTGGGGTGGTATTATCGTTTGCGGTAAAGCGCCTATTAACGGTGGAGGTGCTGCTGGTGAAAGAACTGCTGAAGTTGGTGACGTAAAGTATGGTGGTAATAATCCTGAAGATTACTCTGGAGTATTGAAGTATGTTAGAGTAGAGTACACAGGTAACGCTATTAATGATGAAAAAGAGCATAATGGATTTACTTTCAATGGCGTTGGAAATAGAACAATCATTGAAAATATTCAAGCTTACATGGGTGGTGACGATGGAATCGAATTTTTCGGTGGAACGGTAAACGTAATGAATGTAGTTTCAACTGGTTCTAAAGATGATTCATTCGATTGGACTTACGGATGGTCTGGAAAAGCGACTAATTTGTTGGCAATTCAAGCTGATGATGCAGGTGACAGAGGAATTGAGGCAGATAACAACTCTAAAGATTTTGCTGCAGGCCCTGTGTCTAATCCAACTTTGGAAAATGTTACTTTGATTGGTAATGGTCGCACAGACGGTGAGAAGACTATAGATGGCGTAAAGCTTAGAGCTGGAACAAATGCTACAATCACAAACTTGGTTGTGACAGGTTTCTCTGGATATGGAGTAGAGGTTGAGACTTCAGAGTCTACTGCTTTCGCGATAAGCGGATCTATGAAAGTTGATGCTAAATTAGATGGCAATGCTGAAGGAACTTACTCATATAAAGAAGAGTTGACAGCTGATCAACAAGAGAAAGTTGAACAAAACTTGACAATCAATGACTCTAACACTGGTGCTGGTAGCCTTGGTGATGAGTCTTGGGTTAAGAAAATGAACTAATTTTTTGAATCAATAAGTCAAATTTCATATAATTTCGAAAGCTCTTCTGATTTCAGGAGGGCTTTTTTTGCTTTTTTCTATTGAACAAATTACAGTCTTGCTACTTTAATTCATTGAAGAGTAATGTCTTAATCATGACATGCGTCAATGATTCTTTCATCAATAAGTTATATTTTCGCATTGTTATTGATTCGCAGGCTTTGCAGGCTTGATGAAACTGAAAATTAGAAATAAGAAAAGGACTCTGTCCGTGTAATTTTACAAATATAGATTATGAGCAAGAAAGTCATTTTGATGATTCTGGATGGTTGGGGAATCGCTACCAATCCTGAAGTATCCGCTATTGATAAGGCGAATACTCCTTTTGTGGATTCATTGTACACGAAGTACTCCAACTCAAAGCTAGAAGCTTCGGGCTTGGCTGTTGGACTTCCTGAAGGCCAGATGGGGAACTCGGAAGTTGGACATATGAATTTGGGCGCGGGTCGTATTGTGTATCAAGATTTGGTGAAGATCAACAAGGCTTTCGATGAAAATACTATCGGAGAGAATGTTGCCCTTTTGGATGCATTCAAATACGCGAAAGAGAATAAAAAGAAAATTCACTTTATCGGTTTGGCTTCTGACGGCGGGGTTCATGCTCATATTGATCACTTGAAGGGATTGCTGTCTATTGCAAGCGATTTGGAGCTTGAAAATGTATTTGTTCATGCGTTTACTGACGGTAGAGATACTGACCCTAAAGGAGGCTTAGGTTACTTGAGTTCTCTTCAAGAGCATATGAATAAGACAACTGGACAAATTGCTTCGGTTGTGGGAAGATATTTCGCAATGGATAGAGACAATCGTTGGGAAAGAGTGAAAAAAGCATATGATGTCATGGTGAATGGCGTTGGAGAGAAGACACAAGACATTTTTGGCGCTATTGAAACATCATACGCTAATAATGTTACAGATGAATTTATCGAGCCGATTGTTCATGCTGATGCTGAAGGTAACCCATTGGCTACGATTGATCCGCATGATGTAGTGATTTGCTATAATTACCGTACTGACCGTGGTAGAGAAATCACAAAAGCTCTCACGCAAGAGGATTTCCCTGAGCAAGAGATGAGCAAATTGCCATTGTATTATGTGACAATGACTAACTATGATGATACATTCAATGAAGTGAATGTTATTTTCGATAAGGATAATTTGAAAAATACCCTTGGCGAAGTATTGTCTGAAAATACGAAAAGACAAATCAGAATCGCAGAAACAGAAAAATACCCTCACGTTACATTTTTCTTCTCTGGAGGTCGCGAAGTTGAGTTTGATGGCGAAAGCAGGCTATTGGCTCCTTCTCCTAAGGTGCCTACATATGACCTTAAGCCGGAGATGAGCGCGGAGGATATCAAGAATAAGATCATTCCTGAGTTGGAAAAAGAAGAAGTGGATTTCGTTTGCTTGAACTTCGCCAATACGGATATGGTAGGTCATACGGGAGTTTTCGAAGCGGCTGTTGCAGCGGCTGAAGCTGTTGACAAGTGCGCTCAGTCGGTAATCGAGACAGCTTTGGATCATGGTTACACAACATTGGTGATCGCTGACCATGGCAATTCAGACTTTATGGTGAATGCGGACGGTTCCCCTAATACAGCGCACACAACGAATTTGGTGCCTTTTATCGTAGTAGATCCTGAGTTCAAAGGAGATGTTAAAGATGGAAAGCTTGGTGATGTGGCTCCGACAATATTGAAACTAATGGGATTGGATATTCCTGCGGAAATGACAGGTGATATCTTAGTTTAAGAGATCATATTTCAGTACCCCATTTCATACAAATTTATTTTTTGAAGGCTGCTTTTGCAGCCTTTTTTATTTTAGTATCCACCCCAATATTTTCTCATGCTCCATTCCAATGTCAACAAGAATAGGATTAAGAAGAAAACCCATTTAAGATTGACAAAAGGGATGAAAGATTCTTCAGTATATATGATTCCTTGTTTGTCGCTTATATCAATGCTATTAAGCTGGGATGGCGATTCTATGAATGATCCTCCCGTATTTTCGCTGAGTTGGCGAAGCAAGCTGAAGTCCGCTGTTGGATTCTGGGCTTCATAGTTCAAGTTTTTCACTAAGAACTGGCCATTGTTTTTATAAGACTTATCATTGAAGTTTACAGATGATGTAAAATTATATATGCCTTCGGGAAGGTCGTTGATCGTAAAGTGATTGCTTTGAGGTGCATTTATAAAGCTATAGCTTTTATTTTCTTCGCCTTCTCTGGCTAAGTTAATGGATATCTTTTGACCGTAAACGGGTTCGAAAAGCTCGTTGTACAGTTCCGCATGAATATTGACAGGCTCATTGTCATGGAATTCATGTTTTGAAGGATAGCTTTTGAACTGCCTTTTATCTTCTTTGCTGCTAAGCAATTGCACCGTTTTGGAAATCAACTGATCAGTGCTTTCGCTGTCATCATTCATTTTTCGTTCTGAAATACCCCAAGTCCATATGCCTTCACCTAACAGTACTGCATGCTTAGGGTTGCTTTGGTCGTTAATGGCAAGCAATGGTTTTTGAGTTTGGACGTTCCCAATTCTTTGCAATAAAATGCTCTTAGAGCCATTTTTAAGATTGATATTGCCAAATGGAGTGCTTAATGGCGGCAGTTTTCCAAGGTTTTTTCTATTATCATCTTCATAATTGAAGGCTTTAAAGTTTGGGTTGAAGGAGCCGAAAGCTTCGTCTTTTTTGATGCTTCTGACTTGAACGTCAATGGCGGAGTTGTTTTTGCTTAAGGCTCTAAAGTCGCTCTGTCCTCCGGCGATGAAAAATTTGGGCGTTTCAGAATTCAATATATCTTTTACCGCATTGTTGAGTTTTCGATTTTTATGCGGAAGCTGATGCAGGATTACAAGATCGTATTTGTCTTTTGGAATTTTACTGTCATATGCGTAAGCTAACTTCAGATCATAATTGTCATTTTTCTCTATCGCTTGGCGTAGGGTTTTGATGTCTGGGTGGGGAGCGGCGGCTAGAAGAAGTATTTTTTGTTGGCCATCCACGACATCCAGATAGACATGTCTGGTATTGTTTTCTTTCGAATACTCTTTTGAAGGAGGTACAATATTCAATGTAAAATGCTGCATTCCTTCTTCGTCAGCGTCCAAGATAAAGTCTAACGTTTCAATGTGGTTTTCATCAGGAATTTCATAGCTTTTTTTGTCTATAAGCTTTTTTCCTTTGCGTAATTCAATTGTTACTTTCTCGCCTTGAAGCTTTTGGTTGTTGACTTTGGCTCTGATGGAGAATTTATTGCCCATATAGGCGATTTTGTTATGAAGCACATCAAGGAAGCTTGCGTCAGGCTTTACGATAGTATCCCCTATGCCTATCGTGTGCACAGGAAAGTTGTATTTTAGATAATTTGGATTGAATCCTTCATTAAAACGCCCGTCTGTCAGTAAAATAACAGAAGAAACTTTAGACCCTTCAAAATCATTTTGAATGTTTTTAAGCATCTTAGAAAGGTTAGTGCTTTTTTCCGAGAATTCCAATCCATTGTCTTCGCTGAAGTCTGAAAGCGATGCGGAAAGTGTTCTTACGCTTACGTCGAAAGTGTTATTTTGATTGCTTTTGAAGCTTCCGATTTCTTTAAGGTACTCAGCGAGAGCCAGTGAATCTCCATATTGAGCGACAGAACTTGAGTTGTCGATAGCGAAGATGACTTTTGGTTTTTCTTCCCAATTGAAGAACGAATTGATGATAGGACCCAGTAACAAAAATGATATTGTGGAAATACTCAAAAACCTCAAAGAGGACATTGCGTACAGTTGTTTTTTGTTCCACTTTTTGTTTGAACTGTAGAGCAGCCATGTTATCGCTGCGCCTAGCGCCAGACATAGTAGAATAAACCAAGGACTGTATGTGAATTGTATTTGAATATGTTGCATTTTGATAATGGTGATTCTTCAAGGCAATCGCTTTTAACAAGCTAAGATCAGTTAATATATATAAAAATTGCGAATATTATACCACGCTTACCTTTAAAAAGTTATTCGATGCAGAGATCCAATTATTGCAGAAGTAAGGTGGCATAATTTAAACAATTTATATGTTTCTGAAGGTTGACAGAATGGGAAGCAATAAAATAAGGGTTGTTGTATACTTTTCATCAAGGGAAAAAATCTAAAAAGGAGAATCAAAGAGGAAGAGGCGAGTCCGACTTGTCGCAAACGCCTGTAATGTTGCAGCGACAGGCTGATCATGAAGCTGTTTTCGGAAGAAAAGGCATTGTTCAGAGAGCTGTTGGGTTTGAAATCGAAAATGGGAAATATCGGATCTTCAAGGATAGAGAAGTGATGCGCGATTATACCAGCGGATTGTGGGAAGGAGTGTATTTGGACGAGTCAGAGGTGCATTATGTGCCGTTTAGAAAAGGAGAGGTATTGCTTGAGGGAGATGGTTTTACAATGCAGGTTGATATCTCTCATCCTGCCAAAATACCATATATGGAGATCGTTACTGATCCATTTCCTGAGACTACGCATGGCTATGAGTCCTTGACAAAGACAATGTCCATATTGGAGAATATGATGGAGTACATTAGGAAGTATGGATTTTGCCGTACTTATTTGTCCAGTTTGAAAAGGTTTGGCAGTGTTCCGGAGCAGTGGGAGGAAGTGGTGATTTGGTCGAGAGGATATCCTGCAGGCAGCTTCCAAATGACCGCAGGGATCAAGTTGTCTCAAGTTTCGCAATTGATGGAGGATTTGGGTTTTCAGCAAGAATCGGAGACGCCAGAAATGACAGAAAGAAAGAAGAATGGAAGAGATTCTTTGATGAAGCCAAGCGAAGGGTTTGAAGATGATTTATTGACCAAATACAGACGACAGTTGATGTTGAAAGAGGTGGCTGAAGTGGTCGAAGGAATGAAAAATGAATATCCTGTGCTGGAAAACAACGATTTATGCGGACTGATCAAGTTGATTGGCCATTATCTTATTTCAGCTCATGGAGTCGTTTATAGTTATCCCAAGAATTTTTCTTCCTTATTGCTTAGGACGGATTTTGCGGCGATGTTTGAATCTCTTCCAAGTCTGCTGAAAAGGTACCTCAGGAATCATAATCAGATTATATGGATGACGGTAGTCGATGAGATGAATAGACGTTTAGGGTTGGATGGTATTCATACCCGTTTGTTTAGATATGGGGTTTATCGTGGTATGCCTTTGTCTCATAGAAATATTCTAGGTTCGTTGTCCAAAAGAGATTGGTTGGAAAATATTCCTCAAGGAAGAGACTTGTTGACAAGTGAGCACTTTTCAAATAGGCAAAGAGCTTATGAGTTGGAGTCATTGGGAAGTTATGGGGATAAAATGGATATGGTAGGCGAAGAGCAAAATAAAAAAGCGCCAATAATCGAATTCAGGAATTTGAGGGATACGATGTCGTTTAAGAAATGGAAATCTTTTGCCCAAGAGTGTTTCAGGTATGTCGCTGCTGTTAACAATGGGACAGGGGAAAAATTCGGAGAAAGATCTTGAGGATATTTTTCCTGTAGAAATGAAAAAGCCTCCAAGAAATGAATTCAAGGAGACTTCTTATTTATAATTATAGGTTTATTGGGTTACGCATTCTGAACTTCTTCCTTAAGCTTTGCAATAGATTGCTTAGCGTCTCCAAAAAGCATTTTTGTATTGTCATTGAAAAATAATGGGTTCTCAATGCCGGCATATCCTTTGCTCATTCCTCTTTTCATGACTACAACTTGCTTGGCAAGCTCCACATCCAAGATCGGCATTCCGTATATAGGGCTGGAAGTATCGGTTTTGGCGGCCGGGTTTACAACGTCATTGGCTCCGATCACCAATACGACATCAGTAGTTGGGAATTCGCTGTTTGCTTGATCCAATTCCAAAAGTTTGTCATAGGATACATCAGCTTCGGCAAGAAGCACGTTCATGTGTCCGGGCATTCTACCGGCGACTGGATGTATCGCAAATTTGAAGTCAACGCCTTCTTCTTCAAGCAGGACTTCAAGTTCGTGAATAGTATGTTGAGCTTGAGCTACAGCTAGTCCGTAACCTGGCACGACAATGACTTTGCTGGCGTACTTGAGTTGAATGGCAAGGTCGCTGACTTGCACTTCTTTAATAACTTGATCTCCTTCAGCAGCGGCAGAACTTGAAGATGACGATATGCCGCCAATAATTACATTGAAAAGCGTTCTGTTCATGGCTTTGCACATCATGACCGTAAGGATTACACCTGACGCTCCTACCAAAATACCACCGATTATCATTACATTATTCGAGTAGATAAGGCCGGCTCCCATAGCTCCTATTCCTGTGATAGAATTTAACAATGAAATGACGACAGGCATGTCTCCACCTCCAATTGGGGTAACGAAGACAACTCCATATGTTAATGATAGAGCGAACAAAGCGATCACCAAGTTCATGTCTAGTTCAGATCCGGAAAGTATTAGACCGCAAATCACGAAAATGCCTATTAAATTCAAGACATTGATTACTTGAGGTGCAGGCAATTTAAGAGAATCTCTTAATGATCCATTTAGTTTTCCGTAAGCAATCAAACTCCCAGAGAAAGAAATACTTCCTATGACTAAAGCAAAGATATTAGTGAATACGGACCCGCTCATCATTTCGGTCTGAGCAGGAAGATTGTAAAATTCCACAAAGCCGATGAACATGGCGCATGCACCACCTAATCCATTGAATAAAGATACCATTTCCGGCATTTTCGTCATTTGAACTTTCTTAGCTGCAGTTAGCCCTATTGCCGAACCGACGATAACTCCTCCTAATATCCACAGATAATTGTTGGATGCGTCTTGCATCGGTTGAAATAGAGCTACGATGATGCCTAAGATCATTCCTGATGCGGCGATGAGGTTTCCTCGTCTTGCCGTTTCTGGGTGGCTTAAGCCTTTAAGACCAACGATAAAAAGCACTAAGCTTATTAGGTATAAAAGTTGAGATATAGTTGTTTCCATTTTAATTTCTTATTTCGCGTTTTACGATAACAGGCTTATGAGCTTTTGTTGTCTTTTTTCTTCTTGAACATTTCCAGCATTCTGTTTGTCACGGCAAATCCGCCGGCGACATTGATGATTGCTAATGCGATACCCACAGAGCCTAGTCCCAAAGAAAAGTAATCGTCTGGAGAAGCGCTTCTTACCAATATGATGGCACCAATAGCTACTACGCCACTGATCGCATTGGCACCTGACATAAGAGGCGTGTGCAGGACAGTTGGCACTTTACCGATGATTTCCATGCCAAGAAATGATGCCAAAACAAGCATGATGATCATTGGCAAGTTATCCGCGAAGAATTGTATGATGATTTCCAACATAATGGTCTAGTTGTTTTTCTTGTAAATATTTTCGTTTTGATGCGCTAAGCAACTTGCTGATACCAATTCGTTTTCCATATCTAGTTCACCAGATTCTGTGAATAGGATCTTGATGTAGTTCTCTATGTTTTTCCCGAATAAGATAGAAGCATGCTGGGAAATTTCTTCGGATAAATTGGAGTCGCCGATTACGCTGATCCCTTTGTAAGTCACTACTTTTTTATTTTCCGTTACTTCGCAATTACCACCTGTGATAGCTGCCAGATCAACGATAACGCTTCCGGGCTTCATGTTATCCAATGTTGATTTTGGCAAAAGCAATGGAGCTGGTCTGCCTCTCAACAAGGCGGTTGTGATGATGATATCAGCTTTTGAAGCTTTCTCAGCGATAAGCTCAGCTTGTTTCTTTTTGTAATCCTCTGTTTGCTCTACAGCATACCCGCCAGCGGCTTTGTCATCTGTAGCTCCTTCCACTTCGATAAATTTGGCGCCAAGACTCATTACCTCTTCTTTGGCCGCGGCTCTTGTGTCAAATACCTCAACGACAGCCCCAAGCCTTTTGGCGGTGGCGATCGCTTGAAGACCCGCTACTCCGGCACCTAATATGAGTGCTTTTGCCGGCGGAATAGTTCCTGCGGCGGTAGAAAGCATAGGTATGTATCTTGGGAAATAATCGCTGGCTTTAAGCACGGCTCTGTATCCTGCTATGGAAGCCATTGATGACAATACGTCCATAGCTTGAGCCAGAGTCGTTCTTGGAATCATATCCATGCTCAATGCGCTGATGCCCAATTGGGCGATTTGCTCGGCTATTTCAGGTTGGTTGAATGGAGAAAACTGGCTGACAATGATCGCATTCTTTTTCATCAAGCCAAGGTCATCCAAGCTAGGAGGGTTGATAGAAAATACAATATCGCAATTTTTCAAAAGTTCATCGCGACTTGTCGACTTAGCTCCAACAGCTTCATAATCCTCGTTGCTGAAAAATGCGGAAATTCCGGCATCTTTTTCTACAACTATTTCATAACTTTTGGAAAGTTTCTTTACTGACTCGGGGCTTATGGATACCCTATTGTCTGATAATTCTTTTAATATTCCTAATTGCATTTTCTTGGTTTTGTCATATGGCTATCTGCATAGTCCGAAGACTCTAATCAGGAAACTTGCTGTTGCAGATTTTTGTTGCATGATAGCATTTTAATAAAATCAAAGTAAAAGAATGCAATAGAGAGGTAAAATAATATGATAAAGATCATTTCAAGGGTTGCAGGATGGATTGTATCCGCTTTTGGGAAGGATCGAACGAAATATGACTTGTTAGAGTATTTCAATAATGAGTCTTTTTTTGAAGTCCATTTTTAGAAAAAAATAATAACAGCTGCAAAAAGCATGTGATTTGGAAAAAATGAGGATATGTCGACTCATAAAAAAAGCCTGATGAAAAAAATCATCAGGCTTCAATATTTTTTGATTATTTATATTTCTTATGCTTCGATTTCAGCTTCGTCAGCGTATGCTTCTGTAGGAATACAGCTGCACATCAAGTTTCTATCGCCATATGCGTTGTCTACTCTAGAAACTGAAGGCCAGAATTTATTAGATCTAACCGCGTCGTTAGGATAAACAGCATCTTCTCTAGTGTAAGCGTGATCCCAATCACCAAGAGCTTCTTCAGCCGTGTGAGGAGCATTCTTAAGCACATTGTCTTGAGCATCCACTCTTCCGTCGATTACATCTTGGATCTCTTGTCTGATAGAAATCAAAGCTTCGCAGAATCTGTCAAGCTCTTCCAAAGACTCGCTTTCCGTAGGCTCGATCATCAATGTTCCCGCAACAGGGAATGATACAGTTGGCGCGTGGAATCCGTAATCGATCAAACGCTTAGCTACGTCTTCTACTTCGATGCCAGCTGATTTGAATTGACGGAAATCAACGATCATTTCGTGAGCGCATCTTCCATTTTCATTAGTGTAAAGAATAGGAAGAACTTTTTCCAATCTTGCTTTGATATAGTTGGCATTCAAGATCGCCGTGCGAGTAGCTTCTTTAAGTCCATCAGGTCCCATCATTGCGATATAAGCGTAAGAGATAGGAAGGATGGAAGCAGATCCCCATGGAGCGGCAGAAATAGAAGAAATAGCTTTTTCTCCACCAGCTTCAGCGATTAACGGATTGCCCGGCAAGAAAGGAACCAAGTGAGCTGCTACTCCGATAGGTCCAACACCTGGTCCGCCACCACCGTGAGGGATGCAGAATGTCTTGTGCAAGTTAAGGTGACATACGTCAGCGCCAATGTTTCCTGGGCTAGTCAAACCAACCTGAGCATTCATGTTGGCACCGTCCATATATACTTGACCTCCGTTGTCGTGAATAATTTGAGTGATTTCCTTAATGCTTTCCTCGTATACACCATGCGTACTTGGGTAAGTAACCATCAAGCAAGAAAGATTATCTTTGTGAAGCTCGGCTTTGTTTCTCAAGTCTTCAACATCGATATTTCCTTTTTCATCACAGCTAACAAGAACGATCTTCATTCCAGCCAATGCAGCAGAAGCAGGGTTCGTGCCGTGAGCTGATGTAGGAATGATTGCTACGTTTCTATTGAAGTCGCCATTGTTCTCATGATAAGCTCTGATAGCCATAAGACCTGCGAACTCACCTTGAGCGCCTGAGTTAGGCTGAAGTGAAGTGCCAGCAAATCCAGTGATTTCGCTTAGCCACGCTTCTAGGTTAGTGAATATTTCAGCATAACCTTGAGCTTGCTCTACTGGAGCGTAAGGGTGGATTTTGCCAATTTCAGGCCAAGTTACAGGAATCATTTCCGCTGTCGCGTTAAGCTTCATCGTACATGATCCAAGCGAGATCATTGAGTGCACCAAAGAAAGGTCTTTGTTCTCAAGTCTCTTGATATATCTTAGCATTTCATGTTCCATTTGGTATTTGTTGAACACTTCATGCGTAAGGAATTCAGTATCTCTAGCTACTCCTTCAGGGAAAGAAACTTCTAGTTCCGCGACTGCAGCTTCCAAATCGAATGATTTGCCGGAAACCTCAGCGAATACGGAAAGAATTTCTTCGATATCCTCCACAGAAACAGACTCTCCAATAGAAATACCTACGTGATTAGTCTCGAAATATCTGAAGTTGATGCTTTTTGCTTCAGCAGCAGCTTTGATAGCAGCTTTTTGCTCTTCCGAGTCAACAGCTACTTTGATGCTGTCAAAGTATACTTCGTTTTCTTGTTTGAAGCCTAATTGCTCAATTCCGTTAGCCACAGCTTTAGCGGAACCATTGATTTTCGAAGCGATATCCGTCAATCCTTTAGGTCCGTGATAAACAGCGTACATACCAGCCATTACCGCTAGAAGTACCTGAGCCGTACAAATGTTTGAAGTTGCTTTTTCTCTCTTGATATGCTGCTCGCGAGTTTGAAGAGCCATTCTGTAGCCTTTTTTGCCTCTTCTGTCCATAGACACACCGATGATACGTCCAGGAATCTGTCTCTTATAGTCTTCTCTTGTCGCGAAGTAACCAGCGTGAGGACCACCATAGCCCATAGGAACACCGAATCTTTGCGAAGAACCGCATACAACGTCAGCATTCATAGCTCCAGGAGCTTTCAAAAGAGTCAATGACAATAAGTCAGCCGCTACAGCCACTTTTACGTCATTTTCATGAGCGGAAGCGATCAAAGCTTCAGGGCTGTTCACCGCGCCGTCGTTATTAGGGTACTGAACCAAGATACCGAAAAGCGTCTCGTCAGTTACGTCCACATTAGCGATATCATCAATGATAAGCTCTACGCCGATAGGCAAAGCTCTCGTTTTGATAACATCGATAGTCTGAGGAAATACATTGCTGTCAATGAAAAACTTGTTCGCAGTTTTTTTCTTTTTACCTTTTCTCAAGCTATAGAATACACCCATAGCTTCAGCGGCAGCTGTTCCTTCATCCAATAAAGAAGCGTTGGCGATTTCCATTCCTGTAAGATCAGTGATCACAGTCTGGAAATTAATCAAAGCTTCAAGTCTACCTTGAGCGATTTCAGCTTGGTATGGCGTATAAGCTGTATACCACCCCGGATTCTCAAAAATGTTTCTTAAGATAACATTCGGAGTGATGGTGTCATTATAACCAAGACCGATATATGATTTGAAAACCTTGTTTTTACCAGCGATAGCTTTGAAGTCTCTAATGAAGTCAAACTCACTTAGAGCTTCCGGCAAGTCAAGTTCTTGCTGAGAACGAATAGCCGAAGGTATCGTCTCATCTATCAATTGGTCAACACTTTCAACGCCAATCGTCTTAAGCATAGCGTTTATGCTCTCTTGATCCGAATTGTTGTGGCGTCTGTCAAATCGGTCTACTGCGCGTAAATTAATTTTAGTCATCGTATGAAAGCTTTTTTTCATGTAAATGCGGCCAAGTAAGTTCTACCACATTTAACGTATAATACTCCCTAAATTATATGTAAAGGTAGTTTAAAAAAATAAATTCTTGTCTTTTTTAATGATCAAAATCATTAAGAGGATTAAAAAAAAATAAACCTTGCGTTAAATAATATTTTCGAGATACTATTTTCCATGGGAAACGTATTTTTTTAGCTTATTCGAAAGCTCCTGTCCCGACTAATACGATGAAAAGTATCAAATGGATGGCCTGTGTGCGTTGAATTATTGCCCAAGCCATCCTTCTTGTTGTGAATTTATCGTCTTTTTTTTCTGTTTTTCGACGAGGAATAAGCGGTGTTTTTGCCTCTGGTTTTTCTATCTTTTATAGAATTTTTGGACTTGACGCCTTTTTTGTCACTTGTGTTAGGTTTTCTCTTTTTTTCATGAAAAGCGCCCTTGAATGTCGGATCTTCTTTCTTTTTGATGTCATCAAGAGCCCTGAGAATTTCCTGTTGCTCAGCGAATGGAGTTTTCTCTATGGCTACTGAATTGGGGATTTCTTTTACAGGAATTTCCTTTTGAATAAGGTCCTCTATTTTTTTGAAATGATACTCTTCCAAAGGATTTATGAAAGAGATCGCCTCTCCTTCGTTTTTCGCTCTTCCAGTTCTTCCAACTCTATGCACATAGTCTTCATAAATGGGCGGAGTGTTGAAATTGATTACATGGCTAACCTTGCTTACGTCAATTCCTCTGGCAGCTACGTCTGTAGTGACAAGTATTCTAACTTCTCCGTTTTTGAAGGCTTCCATGGCATTGATACGGCTGTTTTGGCCTTTATTGGCATGTATGGCCTTGATTTTGCCATTTGCTTTGCGTTCGAGAAATTTAAATATGTTTTCCGCTACCGACCTTGTGTTTACGAAGATGATCACTCTGTTGAATCGTTCCTCGTCTTCCAAGAGATGAAACAACAAATTGATTTTAGTTTTGAAGTTGGGAACTTTGTATACCCTTTGGTCGATAGTGTCTACAGTGGTAGCTTGCGGAGCCACTTCCACTTTTTCAGGAAATTCCAAAAATTCTTCGGAAAGCGTAAGCACTTTTTCGGGCATGGTGGCAGAGAAAAGCAAGTTTTGACGCTTGCGAGGAATGATCTCTAGCAGTTGCCTGATTTGTGGCATGAAGCCCATATCCATCATTTTGTCAGCTTCGTCAAGCACTAAGGTCTTAAGTTGCCTGGTATTGATATCGCCTCTTTTGTAAATATCCATAAAACGTCCGGGAGTAGCGACGATGATATCTGCTCCTTTTTGAATATTTTCAATTTGCGTTTTGGGACCTACTCCGCCATACAGCGTAACTTGCCTTATATCAGTGTATTTGGACAGCTTTTCGATATTGTCCGCGATTTGCATGACAAGCTCTCTGGTGGGTGCGAAAATCAAGGCTCTTGGATCGTTGCCTTGAGCGTATTTGATTTTCATCAGTAAAGGCAATACAAATGCGGCGGTCTTGCCTGTACCCGTTTGAGCGATTCCAAATAAGTCGTGGCCAGCTTGGACTAGTGGAATAGCCAGTTTTTGTATTTCCGTTGGCTCAGTGTACTCAAGATCCTTGATGGCATTAAGGATTTGTTTGTTGAGCTTGAAGTCCTCGAAAGTTTGTATATTTTTTGACATAGTCGTTTTTCTATTCTAGCGTATGAATGCGCCATTATGGCTAGCCAATTCAATTTATTGTGTTTTTTGGCTAATATATTAAGCTCTAATTTGTACCTTGCTAGCAGTGCAAAGCTTAATAAATTTTGATAAATGATGAGTTCCTATCTAATACTCAACGCAAATATAGTCAATGAAGGCAAGATCACGACTGCTGATTTGCTAATAAAGAACGGAAAAATAGCCAAAATAGCATCCGATTTGTCTGACGAGAAGGCGGACAAGCTGATTAATGCTTATGGAAAGTACTTGTTGCCGGGATGCATTGACGATCAAGTGCATTTTCGCGAGCCGGGTTTAACTCACAAGGCTGAGATATATACGGAAAGCAAGGCGGCAGTGGCTGGCGGTATCACTTCATTCATGGAAATGCCGAATACAGTTCCCAATACAGTGACTCAAGAGTTGCTTGAAGCGAAATATCAAAGAGCTTACGATGTGTCTTTGGCGAACTATTCATTTTACATGGGAGCTACAAATGACAATCTTGAGGAAGTCTTGAAAACCGACCCTAGCAAAGTGTGCGGAGTAAAAGCATTCATGGGTTCTTCTACCGGCAACATGTTGGTGGACAATGAGAAAACGCTTGAAGGGTTGTTCTCCAAGGTTAAGATGCTTATCGCTGTTCATTGCGAAGACGAGGCTACTGTGAGAGGCAATACGGAGAAGTTTGTCGAAGAGTATGGCGAGGATATTCCAATCACCGCTCATCCGAAGATTAGAAGCGAGGAAGCTTGTTACAAGTCTTCGTCCATGGCTGTGAGATTGGCCAAGAAGCACGGCACAAGATTGCATATTTTGCATATTTCCACTGCCAAGGAAACAGAGCTTTTTGACAATAGCATTCCTTTGGAAGAAAAAAAGATCACAGCAGAGGCTTGTGTGCATCACCTGTGGTTCACTGACAAGGATTATGAAGAGAAGGGCACTTTGATCAAGTGGAACCCAGCAGTGAAGACAGAGAGCGATAGAGAGGAAATCTTCAACGCAGTGCTTGATGATCGCATCGATGTGATCGCTACAGACCATGCTCCTCATACTTTGGATGAGAAAGACAATAAATATTTGAAAGCTCCTTCAGGTGGTCCTTTGGTTCAACATAGTTTGGTTTCGATGTTGGAGCATTATCACAGTGGCAAGATCAGTTTGGAAAAAATTGTAGAGAAAATGGCGCATAGTCCGGCAAAACTTTTTCAAGTTGAGGGCAGAGGTTTTGTGAGGGAAGGCTATTTCGCTGATTTGGTTTTGGTGGATTTGGACAGCCCATGGACTGTAAGCAAAGAAAATATTTTAGCAAAGTGCGGATGGTCTCCATTTGAAGGACAAACGTTCAAATCAAAAGTTTTGAGGACGTTTGTGTCTGGTAATCAGGTGTATAACGATGGCGAATTCGACGAGACTGAAAAGGGGATGAGACTTTCGTTTAATCGAAGCTAAAAAAAAAGTCAACTATTTTGGTAGTAGTGTTTGCAATTTAAATTCTTCCTACTACCTTTGCATTCCCAAACGGAAAAATGGTGATTGTAGCTCAGCTGGTTAGAGCGCTGGTTTGTGGCACCAGAGGTCGCCGGTTCGAACCCGGTCTTTCACCCATTATTTTACGTGTTGGGAATCTGAATATCAAATGGTGATTGTAGCTCAGCTGGTTAGAGCGCTGGTTTGTGGCACCAGAGGTCGCCGGTTCGAACCCGGTCTTTCACCCTTTTGAAGTTCAGGATTAAATAAAGTTCTTGGTGTGGTAGTTCAGCTGGTTAGAATGCCTGCCTGTCACGCAGGAGGTCGCGGGTTCGAGTCCCGTCCATACCGCTAAGAAAGCTTTTTTTGATCGAATGGTTTACTAATTAATTGGTGTGGTAGTTCAGCTGGTTAGAATGCCTGCCTGTCACGCAGGAGGTCGCGGGTTCGAGTCCCGTCCATACCGCCAAATCATTCGATAGTCGAAAGACAAAAATATTCTGGTGTGGTAGTTCAGCTGGTTAGAATGCCTGCCTGTCACGCAGGAGGTCGCGGGTTCGAGTCCCGTCCATACCGCCAGAAAAGCTTTCTGACATATTGAGAATCAAAAAATACTGGTGTGGTAGTTCAGCTGGTTAGAATGCCTGCCTGTCACGCAGGAGGTCGCGGGTTCGAGTCCCGTCCATACCGCCAAGATTTGATTCTCAAAATATTACCAAGGTGTGGTAGTTCAGCTGGTTAGAATGCCTGCCTGTCACGCAGGAGGTCGCGGGTTCGAGTCCCGTCCATACCGCAAAAAAGCGTTCCGAATTCGGAACGCTTTTTTTGTTTATTATTTTTTATGCGAACATATAGCAGGACAAATTACTATTAAAACCATGTATCGCACTTGTCACTTAAAGCGTCAATATTTCAGGTCAAAATCTTTGACAAAAGGTATTGCCTTATTTCCTCTGAGTACTTTGCCTGTTCAAGCTTTGATGAGCGATGCGGATTTTTTGGCGAAAACTCCCAGAACAGAAGAAATATCTAAACTTAACCCTGAGCTGTCGCAAATAAAGACACCGAGTTAGTTCCGTGAATCCTTATTGGCATAAAATACATATTATTGAAAATTGGATTAGAAGAGATTATGGGCTTGGCGATCGAAAGTGGTCATGGCAAGTGAATAGCCGGTCCCATATGGATAAACTAAAATCCGAAATGAAATAAAAAAGTCCATTTAAGGTGGCCTTAGCGATGGTCTAATGCTTTGATGTTCCTTTGGGTAAAGATTTGTAAATAATGAAAGAATATGTAAAAGGGATCAATGTTATGACAAGAATGATACTTATGAAAGCTATAAAGAGAGTTGTTGGTGTTAAAATCAATGACAAGACCAGAATCGAAATACCTCCGATAAACCATAGTTTTCCGCCTAAAAGATGAGTCTTTTTCCAGACGGTTTCATTTTCTAAAGTCCAAGGGGTCTTGATCCCAATAAAGTAATTCGGCTTGACCGTTTTCATGTAATTTCCTAAAAAGGCAAATAGTCCGCCTAGTAGGCCTATAATTAGATTATTAGGCAAAGTTTGTCCACTCTTTGAAATAACCATAATAAAGCAGGAGATGATCGTTAAAAATAAGGTTATGCCAAGGCTTAAATTGTAGAACTTATTTCCCATTTCTAGAATTCTTTTTTTGGGATCAATAAATGGGACTGCCATCATGATTCCATAAATGATAAAAGGAATCAAAGAAATAAGTATCAAGCTGTTTTTAGTTCCCCATTGATCCGCTTCCCCTTTGTAGTTCCAATGAATGGGGACAGGTTCTGAAAAATCAGGCCACCATATTATGAGCAGTATTGGCGGGATGGATGCTAGAATTATAGAAGGGACTAGTTTTGAAACCATGTTTTTCATTGTTGTTATTTCCTTAGTGTTATAATCCAGTTCATGATATCTTCCAGTATAGTCGTGTTGATGGAGTAAGTAATGTATTGTCCTTTTTTCTCACTACTTACTAAATCAGCTCTTATAAGCATATCCAAATGATGAGAAATACTGGGTTTACTCATATCAAATTTTTCAGCGATCTCACCAGCGGTCATGTCCTTGTCTTTGAGCAATTCAAGAATTTCTCTTCTTGTATTATCGTTCAGCGCTTTAAATATTTGATTCATTAGATAAATGTCTAAATACTATAAGGCAATCACTGAGCTTATAGTTGTGATCATTTGCTTTTTTATTTTAAAGTCATTTCAGCTAGTAAGCGTGGCAATTTTGACCAGTATTTATGAGCTGATTTTATATTGGAATTATTTTAGTTGTAGATAATGATCAAGGTTTAGCATACTTCTTTAAAAACATATTGCAATGAAAGCTTATACGATTCCATCTACCAATAGAATTGAGGACTTGAAGATTGAGAGAATGAACACTCCTATACCGGGACATAAAGAGGTGCTTGTCAAAGTCAAGGCAATTGGATTGAACCCTGTGGATTATAAAATCATAGAAGGAAGTTTTGGAAATTTGGAAGCGGGACACATACCTGGTGTTGATGGAGCTGGAGAAGTGGTGTCTGTGGGAGATGGAGTGGAGAGCATAAGATTTGGGCAGAAAGTGATGTTTCATGCTGATTTGAGCAAGAATGGATCATTTGCGGAGATGATTTCGATTCCTGAGCATGTGCTAACGGTAATTGACGATAGGTTGACTTTCGAGGAGGCTGCGTGTATTCCATGTGCAGGATACACTGCATATCAAGCTATCGTAAGAAAGATGAATATTAAAGAGGGAGACAAGCTATTGGTGCAAGGTGGTTCTGGCGGAGTTGGATCTTTTGCCATTCAGATTGCCAAGTCCTTGGGAGCTTTTGTCATTACGACATGTTCAGGCATTCATGAACACTATGTCAAGGAGCTGGGAGCGGATGTTATGATTAATTATCATGATCATGATGTGTTGCATGATGTTATGGAAATGACCGATGGTGTTGGAGTGGATGCGGTCTTGGATACTGTTAGTGGAGGCTCGGCAACTCAGGCATTGAAAATGCTGGCATTTAACGGGCAATTGGCTTTTATAGCAGGAGCTCCGGATTATTCCAAAGTGAAGCCATTTGGCAAGGCTTTGTCGTTTCATGAAGTTGCTTTGGGGGGAACTTATTTGTCTGGGAATTTCAAGGCGCAACAAGATTTGGCAAATATGGGCAAGGAACTATTGTTCATGCATGCGAATGAAACGCTCCAATTGCCTAAAATGAGAATCTATGATTTCGGTGGGTTGCCCGAAGCGCTTAATCATTTGAAACAAAGGCATTATGCAGGGAAATTGATAGTCAGAGTTGATTAAATTGCACTATGTGACAAAAGTCAGTTTCTTTTTTTGAGGAATTACGTATATTAATAATAGTAAGAAATACAGCAATGAAGTTTAACAATTGGGCCTTTGTATGGAAATAAGGTGACATGTTAGGAGCGTGCGTCTTTTTCCTGCAGGATAATCAAACGAGGAATTAGAGTATATGTATAACTATAGATTCGCACGTCATGAAAGCTTATCATTTACACCCGAACCCAGAGACTCGCCAGTTTTTGTTGATAATGGTGCTTGGCGGTCTTGCTGTTGTTTTGCTGGCCAATATGGCAAGCATATGTGAACAATTGTCTGAATGGCTGATTCCGATGGTATACAGGTTGGCGCAGCACTTTGGATGGCCTCAATGATGATTGATTAATGCAGTATAACTCGATAATTGAAATTAACCGTCTTGAAAAATGGGACGGTTTTTTATTTTTTGGCAACTATTCCTAATTTGCCGTTGTTTGATTTACGCTGCATCTCCTTTATGAAAGACGAAAAATTATTAGTAAGGCCAATATCATCTCTACTGGTGGAGTATTCTCTTCCGGCTATCTTCGGAACGTTAATGACATCCATTTATGTGTTTGTGGACGGGGTGTTTATTGGACATTCAGTTGGCGCGTTGGGTCTTGCGGCGATAAATATTACTTGGCCGATCTTTAGCTTCTCATTCGCCATAAGCATCATGTTGGCTATGGGTGGAGCTACAGTGGTTTCTGTGAGTTTTGGCACCGGCAAGTATACACGAGCTAATAGAGCATTCAACAATACCTTGTATGCTGTGTTTGTCATAGCCATGATATTCTCTTTTTTCAGCATTTCTTTGCCAGAGCATATATTGACTATGTTGGGCGCTAATGGAGCGATCATGCCCTTTGCCAAAAGGTATTTGGTGAATTTGATGTATTTCAATTTCTTCTTCATGGGAACTTATGTGCTGGATTTTTTCGTAAGAAATGACGAGCATCCAAAATTTGCCATGGCCTGTATCGTTTTGGCGGCAGTTTTGAATACATTGTTTGATTATTTTTTTATTGTTCGGTTTGGTTGGGGAATGGAAGGAGCTGCATGGGCTACAGGATTTTCTCAGTTGATAGCATTTTCAGTATTGATTTTTTTCTTTTTGTCGAAACGTGGAAAGCTAAGATTAAGCTGGTGCAGATTTGAAATGCCATTGTTGGGGAGAATAGTTTACAATGGTTTTTCTGAATTTGCCACTGAAATGTCGATGGCGATTGTCACTTGGATATTTAATTTGGTATTGATCAAGAGTTATGGAGAGTTGGGAGTGTCGGCATTTTCGATAGTGACTTATGTATCTCTAATTGTCATGATGGTATTCATTGGAATCTCACAAGGCTTGCAGCCTATCGTCAGCTATAATCATGGAGCAGGTGTGCATGATAGAGTTAAGAAGGCTTTGGTTGTTACCTTGCAATATGTGTTTGTATTAGGGCTTTTGTTTTACGCTTTGTTTGTTTCTTTCGCTCCTTTTTTCATAGATTTCTTCATACGAGGAAACAAAGAGTTGTTTGACTTGACTTATCACGCTATTCATATTTTCTCGATATCATTTATGTTTTCTGGTTTGAACATCGTCATGATAGCTTTTTTGACATCATTGGAAAGAGCAAAGCTTTCGGCGGCAATTTCTTTGGTGAGGAGCTTGGTTTTGGTCTTGATAGGAATTATGTTTTTGCCGATGATTTTTGGAAACTCAGGGATTTGGATGTCTGTGCCTTTGTCTGAGTTGGGAACTTTTTTGATCTTTGTTTATTTGTTTAAATTCAGTCCTTTCAAGAAAAAAATTGGCTTTTGATATGTGTTTTAATTTTAAACGTAATGCTGTCCTTTTTTTATTGATTTTGTCATTTTCAATTTCGTCTTGTTCTAAGAAAGTAAAAGATGTGGGAGTAGCTTCATATTGGAAGAGCGCTTATTTGAAAATTTCATCGAATGATAGCCTCCATTATGTGAGTGTTCCAAGTGATTCCGCTGTGGCTTCATTAGTGATGATTCATGGTTCTCCCGGAGATTTTACGGTTTTTGAAAGCTATTTAAAGGATTCTTTATTGGCTAGAAAATTTGAAATGTATGCTGTCGACAGACCAGCCTTTGGCAAATCAAAATTTCAAGACAAGCAAACGCTACTTGAGCAATCGGAAGTGATTAATAAATTAGTGGAAGAGGATTTTGTCAAGGCTCCTGTAGTTGTGATGGGACACTCTTACGGTGGAGGTGTTGCGGCGTATTTGATGGCCTTGGATAATGAGAAAGTCAAGGCTGCGGTATTGTTGGCGCCAACTTTAGCTCCTGATTTGCAAAAGAAAAAATATTACAATTATATCGCTAAAGGATTGTCTCCGGTAATTGGGAAAACTTGGAGAAGCAGCAATCGAGAGATGTGGACTTTGGCGGAAGAACTAAAAATGGTTGGAGATAGCTTGAAGAATATCACAGGCAAGGTGTATTGGCTTCATGGTACTAAAGATTGGTTGGTTCCCTATGAGACAATCGATTTTGCACAGTCGATGGTATCGGACAGCGTTATTGATGTGGTGACCATTGACAAGGGAAGCCATTTCATCCCATGGAAAAATGAGAATGAAGTAAGGGAATTGATTTTTAGAGCATTGGATGAATTGGATTAGATATGGAAAAATTGTATATATGTTTGCTTGATTTTTTATTCATAATTTATTTTTCAAATTCATCAGTTGCAGAGCAAATTGAAGTTAGGTCTTGCAATGTTGATTCAACGAGCCAACGTGTTTTTGTTTTGATCACTAGGGAAAATTTGGAAGACATGAATTTTCTAAAAAGTGTAATTCATGAAATTCAGGCAAAATTTTCATCGTTTGAGAAATTGAAAATTTCTTTTTATGATGATGAAGAAAATTGTGGGTATAAGATTGAGGTTTTAGGTGATGATCCCGAAACTTCTATTATTAAAAATAATGATGTGAAAAATCATTATTTAGGAGATTATGATTCAGAGTTTAGAATCTTAAAAATATTTAAGCCAGGGAATTGTTTTATTGTAGAGCGAGAAATTCTTTTAGATCCAAAAAAATAGCTTTATGCCTGTATATTTTTTCTATTTAATGATTATGATTTTAATTGTTGGTTTGCCGATTACAGCTTTTATTTTTTATAACAAAGCTCAGGTTGTGACGAAACTGGCAAATCAAGAGCAGGTAAAATTGTCAAATTTTTCTGATGGAGATATTGGTAAAGTGGTCGGTGAGGTAATAATGGTAGGGGAGCCAATGATAGCGCCTTTGTCGAAAAGGGAGTGTGCGTACTATCGAGTACAAGTACATGAGGAAAAAGGAGGAGGAAATAGAAGATCTTGGCATTTGAGAATAGACGAAGATAAAGCGTCAAAGTATTTGCTTAAGGAAAATGGTCAATACATATTTGTGGATGATCGGAATTTAAAAGCGGATATTGTTGAAGATGTGGAATTGTATTCTGGTTTTTTAAATGATGCTACTTCGGAGCTTAAGAGTTACTTGAAAAAGCATGATTTTAAGAGCGAGAATCTTTTTAGAATGAATAAATCCTTGAAATACACCGAAGCGATATTGGGACTTGAGGAAAAAGTAGCTGTATTAGGACAAGGTATGTGGAAAGATCCAGAAGAGCTGGGTTTTTCTGAAGAGTATGGAAAAATACTGCATATTAAAGCGGTGAAAGGATCGCTTTATTTGAGTGATAATACTGAAGCTACTGTTAATTTTTCTTCTTCATGAGCTATTTTGATATTTTTAAAAAATGAAATGAACGCGAAGCTAAATAATTAGCTTCACGCTCTTGATAGTTATAGTTAAGTAAGAAGAGAGAATAGAATATTTTTATTATATGCCTAGGCCATCCATCGGATTAGGGTATACGAAATGATAATCCAAAGCTTTTTTGATTTTGTCTGAATTCACGATTCTGTAAGGCAAATGTCCTTCGATGAATATTGGAGCTGGAGTGCCAGCTGTTTCACAGGCTTTGGTGTAAAACTCCCTTCTTGAAGGATGTTCGTCTGAAGAAGCGTTATAAGTTTCATTCCATAGGTTTCGCTCAATAATTCCTTCGATGATGTTAAGGCAATCGGTCAGGTGAATCATATTCACTGGTTCGTCAGCGCCTTTCATTTCTTTGCCGGAAAAATACTTTCCTGGTTGGTAACTGCCTCCAATCAAACCTGAGAATCTTACGACTGTCGTATCAAATTTGTCTTCAAGTGTGAAGATTTCCTCTGCGTCTAGCCAGATAATGTCGGAGAAAGGAGATGTGATTCTTTGTTCGTCTTTCTCAGTTACTACTTTTCCTTCACTGGCATAAGCTGCTGTAGTGCTTATAAAGATGATTTTTGAAATGCTTGATTGCTTCAAATGCGGTATTAGCGACTTTAATTGGTCCATGTAGCTTTTCCCACCTTCTTGAGATCTTGACGGAGGAATGTTTATCAATAAGATATCGCTGGACAAAAAATCGTTCATTAACGGTTGCGATAACTCATTTTTAAGATTGATTAAAAAAGGTTGAATGCCTTTTTGCTCAATGATTGGCAGTTTTTCTTCGCTTGTAGTGGAACCTTTGACTTTGTATCCTTTTTGAGTTAATCTTTCTGCGAAGGGAAGTCCAAGCCATCCGCAACCAAGTATGCTTATATGTTTCATTTCATTAATTTCTATTTAGACTTGATAAATATAGAGTTTTTTTAATTACCATCCCAGTTTAACGTTTTCTTTCATATATCAGCTTGATGATTTTTCTTTTCGCATATTGTTTGGACATAGATTATTCCAAAATTTTTCAAAAAGAGGATATAGCTCAGGCTTTTTGCTTCGTTTATTGGTTAATTTTGTGAGTCAATTCACAAGATAGTATCACATAAAGAACTTTCATATATGAAGATTGCTGTTTTCAGTACCAAAGCGTATGACAAGGATTACCTTGAACGCTATAACACATTTGGTTTCAAGCTAACTTTTTATAAAGTCAGGTTAACAGAAGAAACCGCTCATTTTGCTAAAGGACATGACGCTGTTTGCGTATTTGTTAATGATCAAATTACAGCCGAAGTTCTGGAGATATTGAAAGAAGATGGCGTTCAGATGATAGCTTTGAGATGCGCGGGCTTTAATAATGTAGATCTTGAAAAGGCAATGGAATTGAAAATGCCTGTGTTGAGAGTTCCAGCATATTCACCGCATGCGGTTGCAGAGCATGCTTTGGCACTGATACTTACTTTGAATAGAAAAACTCATAAAGCTTATAATAGAGTTCGAGACATGAACTTCTCTTTGGAGAGGTTGGAAGGCTTTGATTTATATAATAAGACGGTTGGGGTAATCGGTACCGGTATTATCGGTTCAGTGTTTGCCAAGGTTGTCAAGTCTTTTGGCTGTAGAGTTATTGCTTTTGACGTGAAAGAAAATGAGGAGCTAACAGCTATGGGCGTTGAGTACGCATCTTTGGAAGATCTTTTGCCTCAATGCGATATCGTTTCTTTGCATTGTCCTTTGTTGCCGTCGACTTATCATTTGATCAACAAGGAGACTTTGAAATTGATGAAGCCGGGATCAATGTTGATTAATACAAGCCGTGGGGCTTTGGTGAATACGAAGCATGTGATTAAAGCTTTGAAATCCAGACACCTTGGTTATTTGGGAATGGATGTGTATGAGATGGAAGACAAATTGTTCTTTAGAAATTTGTCAGAGAAAATTATCGAAGATGACCAAATAGCGAGATTATTAGCTTTTCCAAATGTGTTGATTACAGCTCACCAAGCATTCTTCACGGATGAGGCTTTGACTCAGATTTCTAAAACAACTTTGAATAATGTGAATGAATTTGCGAATCATTTGCCATTGACGAATCAAGTTACATTCTAGGAATATCAAATAGGGTAGAGGGGATGATTAAGAGTTTGACGATTATATTTTCATTGCTGTTCGCAGGTAATGCTTTAAGTGCTTTGCTGGGAATACCAGTCCCAGGAAGTATTATCGGCATGCTGCTGATGACTTTGTCGCTTCATTTCAAATGGATTGATGTAGAATCAGTGAAGCCTGCTTCTGACTTATTGAATAAGGAAATGGCATTTTTTTTCATTCCGCCGGGAGTGGGGTTGATGCTATATCTGGATGTGATTAAAAATGAATGGATGGCGATATTGCTGTCATGTGTATTGAGCACCTTCATGATCATGTTTGTGGTTGCGTATTCTTATAAATGGCTGAAAAGCGATGAATCTTAGTTTATGGAAGACATTTTCAAAAGTCCGGAATTTTCTATAGCTTTTACCTTTTGCGTGTATCATTTAGCGAGATTGCTGCATAAGAGGTTTGGATATTTTTTTCTTAACCCTATCTTGGTGAGCATCGCTGTGATCATTGCTTTTTTGCATGCGCGGGGTATATCATATGAAGAATATAGCCAAGGAGGAAACATCATAAGCTTCTTCTTAGGGCCTGCCGTAGTAGCTCTCGGAGTGCCGCTTTATTTGCAACTACCTACGATAAAAAAAGAAGCGAAAGCGATACTTGTATCCACATTCGCTGGCAGTATAAGCGGTGTGATTGCTGTCATGATTATTGGGAAGTTGTTTGGAGCTTCTTCGGAGGTGATCTTATCAATGCTCCCCAAAGCAGTGACTACGCCTATAGCGATGGGCATCGCGGAAAATATCGGAGGAGTGCCATCGATGACTGCGGTGTTTGTCATGTTGGCGGGGCTTACAGGGTCGATTTTTGGCATTGGCTTTTTGAAATTGACAAAAGTGAAGCATTCAAAAGCAATGGGCTTGGCTATGGGAGCGGCTTCTCACGGATTAGGAACGGCTGCTGTATCGGAGCTAGGCAAAGAACATAGCGCTTATGGAGGACTAGCATTGGGAATTTGTGGTGTGATTACAGCAGTGGTGACTCCATTGTTGTTGGAGCTTGTCTTGATGTTTGTGGAAATTTAATTCATCATATCCACACCATGTGGATAAGTGTTGTAGATAACTTATTATTTATCTTGCTGAATATTAAATATTAAGCTATTTATTCACAAATATTGTGGATAAATAGCTCTATTATGAACAATTATCCTCATTATTTGAATCTAGCAGTATTGTATTGTGAATTATTTCTGAATAATGGCAGTTTGATAATGTATTAAAGCTGATTATTTTCAATTTAGGCCATCAGGTTTTAAAAATTCTTTAGGATGTTGAATACTTTATCAACAATATGTGGATAAATAGTATATATAATCCTTATTTACTCTTTTTAAGAAAATTATCAATTATAATTATGCACATTTAGATGTGGAAAAGTGGATAAGTTATGCTTTTTAATTTATCAAATAAATAAAAGTATGAGTCCGCAGGGACTCTGAGCTAATTTTTATTAGATTTATCCCTGCTTTGGACTTAAATATCTTGTGTTTTGATTTTGATCGTTTCGTGGCTAAACCAATTGTTCATCATAGCCATGACGACGAGTCCTAATGTGTTTTTTAATTTTAAAGCATTCAATATTCGAATACGATGTCCTTCCACCGTTCTTTTGCTGATGAAAAGCTTTTCGGCGATTTCTTCATTGCTCATTTGCTGGCAAACGATTAGCTCAATGATTTCAATTTGCCTTGGCGTAAGCAGGTCTTGGATAGAGTCTTTTTTGTCGCCTTCTGGTTTGATACGAATGTCAGCGATATGATTTTTATTGATATAGTAACCTTGCAAATGAATAGCTTCTATAGCTGTTCTGAATTCATGGCAGCAAATATTGATGGGAAGGTAGGCGTTGAAGCCTTTCTCAAGCCAATGGCTATTGTTTTCAAGTTCATACGATGGATATAAAGCTATGTATTTGCAATCGATATATGGAAATAGTGATCCTATAGTATCTAAGTACTGGCTGTAGTTGCAATCGCTGTCAAGTTCTATGATAAAAATCCATTGATTGTCTTCTTGTTGATGGCTTTGCAGCATGGATCTAATTTTTTCGAAATTATTTTGAATATAAATATTCGAAATGAAAGAGATTTTACCCAAGCAAAGTTTAAGTCCTTCCGCAACAAGATTTTTGTCGCTGATAATAAAAATGTTAGTGTTTTGTTTGTTGTTCGTAGTAGTCATTGTTGAAATAATTATGATGAAATAGTTAGTGAGAATATGTATAAAAGAAGTTGACTATATGATTGCCACAGTTCATAAGTGACTATTGCTGGGCCGATATAGATACTTTTGCAAATCGAAAAATCGAACAAATATGCAATAAACCGTTTTTCTTGAATAAGTAAATAATTTTAAAGAATAATAGGAGTGTTTCATGATTGAATAGGTAGTGTTGAAAAACTAATTGTAACCGTTCACAAGTTAGTATGAGGGGAATTTATACTGTAGCGTAAAATTACCTGAAGTGAAAATGGGGTGTTAATACCTTAATTTGTTGGAAACTGGCTTTAGCGTATTTGCACTCTAGTGCGAAAGGAGTCGATTCTTTTACTTTGTCATATCCTTTGAGGACAACGTTTCGGAAGACAACGTTTTGCGAAGTGTTGATACCTGTTAGGATGGATGACCGGTCAAGTAAATTTCATATTTCTAACTAATTAAATTTTAACATTATGGCAATTGACACTACGCCATCTACGGTGGCAACGAATGCATTGCAGGCGATTCCTTTCTCGAGTTTGATAGGTGGACCTTTGGATGCGGCTATTAGCGCTCAGGCACAAGCGGCAAAGACTAGCTGGGAGTTTATTGAGCATGTTGGTTTGAATGAAAACAAGGACACTGGACAGAAAGAAGCTGTCAATGTTACATTCATGTATAACAAAGATGGTAAGATGACCAAGCTTATCGTACCGATCTTGACAATTGTGCCAATTCCTTATATCGCTGTGGATGAGATCAACATTAATTTCAAGGCGAATATTTCCGCTTCTTCATCTTCTGTGAGCTCTTCTTCTTCTAGCGTTGCTAGTTCTGGTTCGGTAAAAGGAACGATGAAAGCGGGATGGGGACCTTTCAGTATCAAGTCAAGCTTCGGAGCCAACTACTCAAGCAAGAAAGACTCAAAAGCTTCTTCAGAGTCCAAGTATTCGGTGGAATACACTATGGATGTCAATGTGCACGCAAGCCAATCGGATATGCCTTCAGGTATGTCGGCTGTCTTGAACATATTGCAGCAAAGTATCACTGGAGTGTCTAAGGATGGAGACTTCATATTCGAAGACTTGGTGATCTCTGAGTTTGCAGGAGGTAACTTTAGTGGTAAGCTAAAAGTGCAAGCAATGAATGGAACTGGGTTGTACGCTGCTGGCGAGGGTGTGACTTTGACTTATACTGGATTGACTGATGCTGGAGATGCAAAAGTAACTCTTCCAGCTCCAACAGATCCTTTGGAAACGGATAGCAAAGGTCGCGTTGAGTTTGATATTTCTGGTAGCTATACAGCTAGTGGTGATATTAGTATAGAAGTTCCTTTTGAGTTATCAATGGGTGACTTGAAAGAAAGTGGTAAAATATACTTAAACGGCGTCGCTCCAGAAGCTAATGGAGGTGGTGGAGGTGAATAAACCTCTTAAAATAAACGTCTTCCTTATGTGAGGAGGGCGTTTGTCCCTGATATTTAATTGCTCTATCGGGAATGCAAGCATCTTAATAGCTGATGCCTGTCCGTTTTATTCTATTTCAGACTTTCAATATTAAAATTATGACAATCGAAAACGTAGTATCCAATATTTTGGAAGGATTAGCGCTGGCCCAGTACGAATCCTATAAATTTTCGGCAGACAAGCATGCTAGTATCAAGGATCGCTTGTTTCCCATACCTGTGGCGGAAGTGAAGGAAGTCACTTTAGACTTCTGTTACGCTTACCAAGAGGGCTATGACGCGCCGCAGATCAAAGCTGTGGATTATGTGCGAATATATCATGCTATTGAGGATGAAGCTGAAGCGCATATCGACAATATTTTCACCCATATCGAAACGCATGTCAGAAACAATTCTTCTATCGGTTCTGAGGTCGAAAAGGACGAGATCATCGCAAGACTTAAGGATGGAAGATTTGTGCAGCCGATATTGGGCTTGTTTGAGACTAAGTTCGTCAATGCATTGAAGTTGAACTTGGATCCGACGTCGATACCAGTAAGCTTATTGCAAGACATTGGCACTTACACTTTGCTGGAAGAGTCTGTCACGGAAGTATTGCTTGATGATGACAAAATCAAGCCTGTGTACGAAAGTACAGGTTTTGGGAGTATTTACCTGAATATGGGAGACAGAGCCAATGCTTTTAAATTGAATGTAAATACGATTATTTACAAAGGAATGAGCATTACTCTTGATGAGAACAAGTTGCAAGAGCTTCCGGACAGCTCGATTCAGAAAGCAAAATTGGTGCTTTCATTGAAAAATGTATCCTCCAAAAACAATAGCGATAGCGCCGCTTGATAAAGCAAAGCAGTCGGCGACTTTCTGAGAATGAAGATGATGGAAAGTTGCAATGCAAATGAAGATTAACGAATGAATACCATGTGACACCTATCGGGCATTCGAAGGAATGCCCACTCTTTTCATAACACCAGACTCCGGGTTGAAATGGAGATGCGGGGCAACTCGGAGTTTACTAAGCATGCTTATGCATGCGGCATTACTTAACACCCTTAAGAAATAAACCAGATATCTATTATGAGTTTTTACGAAGATTCAGCAGCAGGACTTGAAGAGTTGTTTTCAGCTCCGCTCAACGCAGTGATTAGCGCGGATATCAATTTGTCTAGCCGTATAGATGAATTTATCAAAACGTATGGCTTTGAGATAGGCGCGAATGGCGAAGCGGACTTGGGCAAATTGAGAATGATATCGTTTACCTACACCGTAGATGGCCGTAATCGAATTATGAGGGTTCCTGCGCTCTCGATTATCCAACTACCCTTGCTTCAGATCAAAGAAGCGGACTTTGACATGGAAGTGCAGCTTTCTCATAGTTTGGAAGAAGTGGAGGTGCTTGAGGTGCCGCCAGAAGGAGGAGATCCTGTTCCTGTCAAGAAGAAGCAAACGAAGGTGAAAGGCTCGATGGCTCCCACGCAAGGAAGCAGCACAAGCAAAGAGAGTGTCAATTCCAATATGAAAGTGAAGTTGCATATGGGGCAAGCGGATTTGCCAGGGGGATTGATGAATTTGATGCAAGCTTTGAACGAGGCGTCTCATTTGGAGGAAGAGCCGGATGGAAAGCTGTCAGTGTCTCCCGAAATGCCTAAAATCGATACAACGCAACTTTCGAGTACAGGCTTTAATCAAAAAGTGTATCCATTTTCATTGACGATTACTGTCTCGTATCAAGACATGAAGAATAATGAAATTTCGGATGAGATAGTAAGTTTGCAAATCAGCAATGCCTTGCCGGGTGTTGTATTCAGCCAGACAGAGTTGAAACAGACAACCAATGCGGAGGGAATCGCCGCATTTGAATTGTCAGGAGAAGTATTCAAAGATGAATATCAACAAGGCATGGCCTATGTGAAAGTATTTGTCGATCAAGATCCTCGTATTAAGTCGAATGGGCAAATAGAATTCATAGGCCAGCCGGCTTCTTAAATCATATATAATTTTCTTACATAATAAACACACCAATATGTCAAATCAAAACAACCCGGGATTGAAGTGCCCTCAGTGTGATTTTAACATCAAGTTTACCATGGAAAGCCTATTGCAGCTTAGGGCCATAGAATGTCCATCATGTGGACTAACAATGGATATGAATGTGCCTAAGGGCATGAAGGAGCATATCCAAGAGATAGTATTAGCCGAAAAGATGGTTCATGAAGCCAAGAATTTCCAAAGATAAGGGTGTTGGTTTGCAGGCCTTCGCGCATTAATCCTGTCGATGAAAGCGGAGGTCTTTAGCCCTTGATTATGTAATCATTAGAGTTTATGAACATGAAAGTGATATTGAAAAGAGTATTTGAAAATTCGTACGCGACTTATGGTAGGTTGATGGTGATAGAGGACGAGCAACTTATCAAGTTTGATTGCGCGACGCTAGAGCTTCCCTGGTTTAGAAACCGTCGAAATATTAGTTGCATACCTGTTGGCGAATACCCTTTAAGGCCATATGTCAGCAACGCATATGGCATATGTTTGGAAGTTGCCGAAGTTCCAGAGAGAGATTTGATCCGTATTCATTCCGCCAATTATGTGAATCAGCTCAGAGGCTGTATCGCAGTAGGGAAGTCTTATGCCGATATCAATAAGGATGGCATTACGGACATCACATTTAGCAGACAGACGCTTCGCAATTTATTGGATGTACTGGGTTCGGAGACGCATGTTTTAGAGGTAAGTTAGATTTTTAACTAATAGTTTGTTCGGTTTTAATGAAATAAGATGTTTTTATGAATATATTTATTTAATATTGTTATATTTGTTTATGTGTATTTGCTAATGAATTTAATTGTTTGGAAACTAGAAAAAGAGACAACAAAGATGAATATGGTTATGACTCATGCTTGAGTTAGATTTTGATTTCAACTCTAAAAAAATGGTTAAACAGTTTGTTGTTATATGCTTGTTATTATTTGCTCAATTCGCTAAAACAGATGGTGATTGTGGCAAAAGTGAATTTCAAACTTTTGATTCTGAGAAGAAGTATTTTGACAGCTTTCTTGAAACATATGTATGTAAAAGTATCGATGAAAGAACAAAATATTTATTAAACTACTTTAAAGAGCCTCAATTTTGGTATTTAAAAGTTCAATATGATACGATTAAAATTGAAGATAAATTAATTGAAATAAGCTCGATATTAATTGCCGATCATCAAAGCGTAAGAAGAACTCAAGTCCCTGATTCACTGTTTCATTATGGATGTCATGGTGGATTTGTATTATTAACAAATCAGAGTCTTTTTAGTGACTATCTAGCTCACTTACAATACAATGAAATAAATTATTCGACAGATCTTGATTTGGTACAGGTTGAGTCTAAACGAGTTCGAAGATTAGGAGAACATAGTTATCTGCATTACTTAGAAATATATTTTAAAAACAGTATTCGTAATAGAATGGAATTCATTGATTATTACAGATCTAAATTGGATGAGTTTTATCTTTCTTTAATGCAACGGGATATAGATACTATTCTTAAGGTCAATACGCCAAATCTTATAGTGAATGGGCACTTCTCTAAGGATAGGTTTGAAGAAGCTAGCTTGATTTGGATGGAAAAAATTAAGAAGAATAAAAATTGAAAATGATCCTCGAATCAGGACAGTTTTTTCATTATAATAGAGAATACTGAGGCTGCTTCTAAAGCAAATAATGTAGATGATCTGATTTTTTCTAATTTTTTAAATAATGAAAAAGGTACAATACAATCTATTGTTATAATTAGGTCAATCAACTGCTTCAAAAGGGTTATTCTATCATCTTTATTACTGTTTCCGCTTATGTTGTCGAGAATTTCAAAGTAAATAGGAATTCCTGTTTTTCCAATACAAGCCATAATACACAGTATATTGACTTTAGGTTTTTCATAATCCCATTCAGAATGGTTAATTCTGAGCGTCAGTTTTTTATGGTGAATAAAACTCTGAGGTAATGCATTAACTTGCTTATAATCAGTGGTTTGTTTTTATGAAAATATTGAATTCTTTTTTCTAATGAAGATACTTTTATTTTCATGTCTAATTTATCAGAAATTTCTGATAAACTAACAGAGCGGCTGCTTCTAATTTCTTTGACAAGATGAATTAAAATTCATGTCGTTTTTTATGCCTCCAAACCTTAAAAGCTAATTGAGGAGTATCGCAATTCCAAAATTAGCCTTTATTATTTTAAATCGATTAATCTCAAATCTATCGGGTAAAGTAGTGATAGAATTTATTCTTTGATATAAAGTCCATAGATGTTTAACGTCATATTTCTATTCGTGACAGATTCTACCTGAATAATTCCAGCATGCGAAAATCGAGTAGAATAAGAATAGATTCCCCCAGCATTATCGAAAGAATATGATGTTTGCCCTGTGATTTTGTCTTCTGAAGCGGAAATAATTCTTTCCGTAAGAGTTTGAGCATTATCTATATCTAGTAAGTATAATCTTCCTAAAGAAACAAGTTGAGTAACATTGGAAGGCGAAAGCTCTAAGCTGTCGGGAGATCTAATTCCTGCTGGACGGCCTCCATCTGTTGCTTGAAATACTGTTAGGTCAGCAGCCTGTGGAACCACGGTGCGGATAGGAGAGTCTAACAAGATATTATTGATACTTTCTTTTGCATCGCCAGTGATAGTATGCGTGTAGCTTTGTTTGAAAAAGCCTACTTGATCATACGAGTCAATAACTTGAATACTGAAGTCAGAGCTAGCCATAACAGTATTATTAAGAACTCCTGTGAATGTGAAAGTTATGTTTTTTCCTAAATCTTCACTACGTACAATGTATCTAAAAGTAAAGCCGTCATCAGATGTTCGAGGTAATCTAGAAAATAACTCTTGACCATCTTTTTCTACTTCGACATGGTTAAGTTCTGCCACACCGATTTTTTCATAATTATTAGTCGGATGTAATACGAAGTGAATGGTCTGGCCGGGAATGAATAACTCGGGAAGATCTGAGGGAAGGTTCATTTCTATAGAGTCTTGGAGAAGCTTCTGATCATCACAAGACCAAAAAACAATGCCTATGAAGGAGAGAATTATGAAGCATATTTTTCGCATAGTTGTTTTTTAGAGAAGGAACATGCTTCGTATAAGAAAAGTTTGTTGCTCTTTTATTGTCTTTAACCCAACTGATGGCATATTAATCACACAATATTTTATAATCAAAGGCTATGGCATAGACTGATACTTTTGGGTGAATTTCAGATCTGAGCTAGAGGTTCAACTAGAATATATGGGGATAATTAATTTTCATTTAGAACAATTAATTTATTTTATCGAATATATTAGCTTCATGGTAATCGATGCTGTTTTTTCTTTTGAACTGGTATTAAAAGTTCCTCCCCATGAATAATTTTCTTTAGAATTTTGTCCTGTAATTTGAAATACTCCCATTTTTGCAGAATTTAGATTACCTAATTCTCCTCCAGAGTTTTCGGCAATTTTTTCTGCTCTGATTCGAGCATCTTCTGTTGCTTTGGAGATCATTTCAACTTTCAAATCCGCTAGCTTTGTATAATAATACCTTGGAGATTCGGAATAAAGCTTTACTCCCTGATTCAGTAGTTCTGTGATTTCTCGCGATATCTGCTCTATTTTTTCTACATCTTTCGATTCTATCTGTATAGATTGTCCGAGTTGATATCCTGAAAACTCTTCTCCTATATATTCTCCATTGGGTGAATAGTTGTTCTTGTTGACTTGTTTAGTCTTTACAGCACTGAAAACTATATTTTCACTCTTGACTCCTTTTTGAATAAGGTATTTTTTGATTAGGTTCTTATCCTTTTCAAGGGTAATATACGCTTGTTTCAAATCTTTATTCTCAGCTCCAAATTTTCCTTCCCAAACAATAAGATCCGAACTGAAATCTGTCTTGCCTAGACCCGTAACTTGGATTTCTCCCTTGACTTTATTTCGATTTTTATAAGCATTTCCCAAAGAAATAGAAGAAATAATTATTGCCAAAGCGAGAATGATAGTGTTTAAATTTTCTTTCATAAAATATAAATTTATTTAAATATAAATGGCCTTAAGATTTTAAAAAATCATTTGTTCAAATTCCTTTTTAAATTTAAAGCAAGCAATGGTGCTGATTTGAAAATAGTACCATACGCTGACAAGGACTTAGTAGTTAAAAGTTTGGCGAAAATGAAGCTTTTACACTAAGGTTTCAGGTAGGTATTATACTGATTATAAACCTGCAAGAAAATGGAAACCTAAATAATATCATTGATACGCTGAAATAACAAAGCCGAATGGAATTTCCATTCGGCTTTGTTGTATGATAGTAATTAGAGTGATTAGTATGCCTTAGCAAACAATACTCTTTTATTTGACGGCTTACCTGTAAGTATGCAAGTTCCTTCTTCCTCTGGAGTGTCGAAAGGAATACAACGAATGGTAGCTTTTGTTTTTTCTTTGATTTGATCTTCAGTTTCAGCGCTTCCGTCCCAATGAGCGAGAGCAAAGCCATTTTTATTCTCGATGATGTCAACGAACTCTTCCCAAGTATTAGCTTTGTAAGTATTTTCTTCTTGGAAAGTCTTTGCTTTGTTGTAGATGTTCTCTTGAATCTCATCCAATAGCTCTACAATTTGAGTATCTAGACCGTCTACATTAGCGATTTGCTTTTCTTTTGTGTCTCTTCGCGCAAGCTCTACTGTGCCATTTTCAAGATCTCTTGGTCCAATAGCAATACGCACTGGAACGCCTTTCATTTCCCATTCGCTGAATTTGAAACCAGGCTTGTAAGTGTCTCTGTTGTCGTATTTGACAGAAACGCCTTTAGCTCTTAGCTTGGACTGGATGTCTTTTGCTACGGCGGAAATTTTCTCGAATTGTTCGTCTCCTTTGTAAATAGGTACAATAACCACTTGAGTAGGCGCCAACTTAGGAGGAAGCACCAAGCCTTGATCATCAGAATGAGACATGATAAGCGCGCCCATCAATCTCGTGCTGACTCCCCAAGAAGTACCCCAAACCATGTCTTGCTTGCCATCCTTGTTTGTGAATTTCACGTCAAAGGCTTTGGCGAAATTTTGACCTAGAAAGTGAGAAGTACCTGCTTGCAATGCTTTGCCATCTTGCATCATAGCTTCGATGCAAAGAGTGTCGTCAGCGCCAGCGAATCTTTCGCTTTCGGATTTGCGCCCTTTGATTACAGGCAATGCCAATATTTGCTCTACGAAGTTCGCATAGATGTCAAGGATCAATTCCGTTTCTTCTATCGCTTCTTGTTTGGTAGCATGCGCAGTATGTCCTTCTTGCCATAAAAACTCAGCAGTTCGCAGGAATAGACGAGTTCTCATCTCCCATCTTACTACATTCGCCCATTGGTTGTATAGCAAAGGAAGATCTCTGTAAGATTGAATCCAGTTTTTGTAAGTGCTCCAGATCACAGTTTCAGAAGTGGGCCTTACGATAAGCTCTTCTTCAAGTTTTGCCTCGGGATCCACAACTACGCCGCCGCCATTTTCATCGTTTTTCAATCTGTAGTGAGTAACTACAGCGCATTCTTTTGCGAAACCTTCTACGTGGTTGGCTTCTTTGCTTAAATATGATTTGGGTATGAATATGGGGAAGTAGACATTGGAGTGGTCTGTTTCCTTGAATTTCTGGTCTAAAACAGCTTGCATTTTCTCCCAAATGGCAAAACCATATGGCTTGATAACCATGCAACCTCTTACTGCTGAATTCTCTGCCAAGTCAGCTTTTTTGACTAACTCGTTGTACCACAATGAGTAGTCTTCCGATCTTTTTGGCAATCCTTTGCTCATTTCTTTTTTGTATTTGATATGAATTTGTATCTTAAGCTAGTAAAATAATGTGCAAATATAAAGGATTATTCTTAGTCATTTGTCAAATCCTTTTCAATATATAGTCAGCGGGAAAAAAGCTTTGCTTGAAACATAAAGTTTTTGTCCTTTCGCAAGACTATTTTTGTATTTATTGCGTATTAATATATACCAATGCGTTGAAATTTAAATTGTTGATTCATATGAAGCTTTTTCGGAGAAATTTGTTTGCGGTGTTTGCCTTGGTGGTTTGTTCTTTAATCAGCAGGGATGTTTTTGCTCAAAATGAAGAAATTGACGATATGTACTTTTCAGAAAGAGATCGTCAAGAGTCACCAGTGTTGGAGTATTCAGAACCTTCCAAAAGCAAAACAAGCACGCAAAATTCGAATTATTCAGCGACTTTTCCTACGTTCGAGGCTTCGGATGAAAATTATTCGTCAAGCAATGTGAATCCTGAATATATTGAGAAATATAGAAAACAAGCTGAAGAGGCTAGAACAGGGTATGCTCGTGAAGCAGAAGGAACAGAAGCTTCTTACAATGCCGATACTCAAGTTGATTCTACAGGCTTTTATTCTCAGATGTTCAGCGCTGCTGATTATAGCATGGATAAAGCTACATATGATCGATATGCGGCTAAGCCAGAAGAGTCGAATAGATACTATACTAACTCCGACCCTCAAGTAACTGTTAGCACAAGCTTCAATTATATGGGAGGATATGGGTATGGCAGCTCATTTGGCATTGGCATCGGCTGGGGCATGAATCCGCACTGGAACATGGGCTTTAACTATGGCTTTGGATATCCGTTTTACGACCCTTTTTATGATCCATGGTACAACCCTTGGTCACCTTGGGGACATCCTTATTATGGATACAACCCATTTTACCCAAGGTATGGAAATGGTTGGGGCTGGGGGCATTACCCTCCTTATTACAGACCACCTGTAATCATTGTTCCTCCAAAAGAAGGTAACTCCAGAGAAGTTGTGAGAGGAAGACCTAGCAACAGAACATCTGGATCAACGGTAGATAGGTCTGACGCAAGATCAGGAAGTTCTCCGTCCAGAGCTAACTCAAGAGTTAAATACGCCAATGACCAAAGGGATTACACATCCACTCAAAACGAATATTATAAACAAAGTCGAAGACAAGCTTCTTCAGGCACTAATAGAACTTACGAGTCAAGATCTCAGAGAACGACTCAGAATAGATCTTATAATGCGAGTAGATCTTCGAATTCTCAAAGAACTTACAATAGATCGTATAATAACTCCAATAATAATAGATCTCAAAGTTCTAGAACATATAATACAACGCCAAAATCAAACAATAGAAGCTCATATCAGAGGTCTTCTACGCAGAGATCATCAAGTTTTCAAAGATCTTCGGGAGGCAGTAGGTCTTCAGGAGGAGGTTCCAGACCGTCAAGAAGAAATTGATTTTTCATAGAAGTAGGTATTAAAGAATTGTGAAGATGAAAGGAAAAATATTTTTTTTCAGCCTAATAGCTGGCGCTTCATTGTTGATAAGCAATGCTGCAAGTGCTCAGGTTGATTACATTGGATTATCAAGAAATGATTACAGAGGCACAGCCCGAATGCAAGGACTTGGAGGATCATACACTTCCTTGGGCGGGGATGCTACTTCTATTGTTTCTAATCCGGCAGGTCTAGGCTTTTATAGAAGGTCAGACTTCAATGCATCCATAGGCTTGAATTTCAACAATGCTCAAGGACAATATTATGGACAGTCAACGGATGCGAATCAAACTAATATGACATTGTCAAATATTTCTTATGTCCACAATGCTACGAAGAAAGATTTCCTTCCAGGGGATTGGCGTGGCGGAAATTGGGGTTTTTCATTGAATAGGGTGAAAGACTTTAATTCACGTTATGCTTATAAAGGCTACAATTCAGATAATGATATCAATGATTTTTACGTCCATGAAGCCAATAGAGGTGGCGGAACTTATTCCGACATGGCTTATGACGCTTATTTGATAGATCATTACTCGAGTAGCAATGGAACTTCAAGATATGATAGATATATCCCTGGAGACGTTCCGGATGAAGAGTATTCTACTTATCAGGAAAACAATGTCCGAACTTACGGAAACGAGTACCAATGGACGGCTGGCTATGGAGGCAATTATAAGAATAAATTGTTTTTAGGAGCATCGATTAGCCTGCATACCATGTATTTTAGAAAAGAAACAGAATATGTGGAAGAATATATTGAAACGCCTTTGATAGCTCAAGAGCTATTTGAAAATTATAGATTAAACGGAACAGGAGTAAGCGGAACTTTTGGAGCGATCTATAAACCGACTCCTGCTTTGAATATAGGTGTAAACGTGAAGACTCCTACTCATTACTGGATGAGAGAAGAGCAAGATATGGCTCTTAGTTCTTATTTTGATGCATGGCAATATGAAGTAGGAGAGAAAAATGTATATTCTCATACACAAGGAGAGACTTTGACCAGATCGGTTCCTAATGGAGCCAAAGAAGGAGACATCTTGGAAGTCAATGGTTCGGATCAATATAGTCCGATTTACAAAAGTGATTGGACGCTATCCACTCCATGGGAAGTAAGCGTTGGAGCCTCTTACTTCATAGGGAAACATGGTTTTATAACTGCTGATGTGGAGTGGGTGGATTACTCTGCGATGACCGTGAAGTCAAATGATTTTGATCCTTCATTTGAAAATGACTATATAGGAAGTATTTACCAATCAGTATTTAACGTCAAGTTGGGCGGCGAGGCTAGACTAGGAATGTTCCGATTGAGAGCTGGTTATGCACATTATGGCGACCCGATCAAAGACAATTCTGGCAATGGAGCTATTAATGAATATTCTTTTGGTGGAGGGATAAAGAAAAGAGATTGGTACTTGGACTTCGCAGTCACAAATACTAGAAGAGAGTTTACAGATTCTCCATATAGTTTGCCAAACATGGCTGTAGATGGTCCCTCAGGGCCTAATTCAAGAATGTTATATACCCCAGTGGCTGATATTTCTACCAATAATTGGTTGACGCAAGTAACTTTAGGGTTTACATTCTAAATCGAAAAGGTATTTATTTCATTATAATTACTTGAGCTTTCTTCGAAATATCTTCTTTCTTGGAAAGCTTTTTTCATGCCTAGACTTAGGGTGTAAACAAGAAGTGGCGCTATGCCATTCAAGGTTGGTCAACAAGATACGACTTTAAAGAAGTTGCTTAACATCTTGCTTTTTGCTATACAGTGGAAATCATAATATGCTAAAAGAGTAGCATAAACCTCAAAAAGAGATCTCTTAATGCTATAAGTAATATAGGAAGGAGCTTTATTGTAGAGTGGTTAATAGTTTTGCTACGTGTGTCTTATAGCCAGAAAGTAAAGAATTATAATCTTCATCGAACAAAACAAAAAACCTTTCTGAATATAAGAAAGGTTTAGCATTTATATGAACCCAGAATTTAATCTCTGGTTTTGGAGAATTTCAATGCTTCCTGAAATCGTGTTTTCTCGTCTTTGAGGACAAGGAAATAATATCCCGAGGCGAATTTTGAAGTTGGTATTCTATAGTAATTGTTTTTCTTAACTGTTTCAACACTAATGTCCACTTCGTTGCCTACGATATTGTATACTTTGAATTGAAGATTGTCAAAATTGGCATCGTCAATTTTAATACTCAGAATGCTTGAAGTTGGGCTGGAGAAAAGCTGAACGCGATTCTTCATGTTTTTCAACCCAATGAATGGCTGTTCAGTTTGGCCATAGCTATTTATGGCGCAAAAAGAAAAGAAAATGAATAATATTACAGCCTTGGCAATTTTCATTATGATAGTAGAGTTTTCCTTATAACTTGATTTTTTTAAAATAAATAATGGATTATGCCATATTTATGGCAATGCAAATATCGCAAAACATTTGTAATATTAACGCATTATTTCGCAAGAAGTTATTTATAGCCTTGTAATAAATGTTAAAAGCCTTTCAAAAGGCTTTTAACTGCAAATCTTACATCTAATTGTATCAAAATGCGATACTTACCTTTAAATAACCCCACATGTGGCTGCCGGCGCTTTTGAATTCTCTTGTATTGAAAGCTTGGCCTATTTCAGCTCTTATTCCCTTGTACTGAGCGGCGATACCAAAGGTTTGCTCGTACACGAGCCTGTTCAAATCTTCATTGGCTATAATCGAGACATTGCTTCCATTGGAATTGAATACACCTCCTTGCAGAACCGCATTATAACCTACAGCCTTTAGGTTGTTGTTGAAAAAGGCGTATACTTGCCAGTTTTTCTTGCCTCTGTACTTTCCGGCTCTTAATGGATTTCCAGTGAAATACCCTTCAAATAATCCGAAACGAGACGTAATACCCGCCCCCGCATTCGTGTAGAGAGTACCGACATTCAAATTGGCTTGAGCATTCAAATCAAAATGCTTGGTATTCCAGATTCCTTTTTCTATAAATGCCCCATAGTTGATAAGGAAATCGTTTTCAATCTGATTTTCCCAACCTACAGGAACTTCCGCTCCAGGAGCCACATCATGAAAGCCTGATTGCACGAACTCTCCTCCAGCCATCGGACCAATGACTCCGACACTTAATTTGCTTCCAAACTTAATTTTTCTGGAGTTGGAATAGTTTACCTTCTCATAGCCAAATAGTAAGTATGAGGAATACGGATGGTCTCCCATGTGAGTCTCAGGCTCCATGGTATAGCGAGGCGTGTATAAATTATGCGTAAGGTCTATTGAATAATAAGAAATAAAATCTTGATCTTTTGGCACTGGCAACATGAGCTTTCTTAATGGCCATTTGCCCAGTCCTTGAGATTGATAAGACATATATATACCATTGCTGAAATATTTGTCTGTTTGATACGGAACATCATTAGCTACTCCGAATGAGAAAATTCTTGTGCTGTCTGTTGTTGAAATATGCTCTGTATTTTGAGAATTTTTGTCTTTGCTTTGAGCTTTGGCTTTGCAAATCGGCAAGAAAAGACAAAAGAGCAAGTATAAATATCTTTTCATATTGGGTTGTTTGATCTGTGTAGTGAAATGTGTGGTATAGGGATTCAGTTCTGTTTTCGACGGCTAAACGGATCTAAGTCATTACTATTGTCCGTATAGGTTTTGGTGTCGTTAATCCATGTTAATAAGATAGACTAGGTTAAAGGGTTGAAATCAATGGATTTGTCATTGAACTTATTTCGCCTACTAAAATAAACGCATTATCTAGCTTTTATTACTTGATTATAATACATTTACAGAGCACTTTACCCTTATTTCACTCTATGAGAATGATGAAATTGAGTATCTATATTTTGCTTGCGGCAACATTTAATATCTTTGGTTGCAATGCTGTAGAGCAACATGAAGAGCGAAAATCGCCTTATTTTTCCTCCAAAAAATTTGTGGAAGATCAAATCGAATTATTGGATTCTTTAAGACCAAAAGTATCAAAGGAAGCTACCCTGAACGGGACATCTGAAAAGGTGATTTTGAGAGGAAACAAAGTTGTCTGGGAAGATGAGTTGGCAATTTACGCTAATGCGGATATTACAGATCCTTCATTAGAGGGCATGTATAAAGTAGCCGTTATAGATAAACCAAGTGGCGGCCGAAGGATTCAATATACCTTAGATACTGCTATTACAAGAGAAAACACAGTAAAAAGCCTTGAGATTGATAGCTTGGAAGGCAAAGTTGTTTCTATAAAAGCCCATTTGATGGAAGATAATGGATTGTTCGTAGCGGATAGGCATTTGAAAATGAAATTTGACGACAAAGGGCTGCTCGAAGAGTACATTATGAGCAGTGATCAAAAAATATTGACCCAAGAACAGGTATTACTCAACGTAAAAGGCGAAATTATTTCCCAATAGATATTATCTTTGGAGTTGGAAAAGAGTTTAGGAGTATAATTAGCCCATTTATAAATTATCGTGAGTTTAAAATATTTAACTGAAGAAGCGCTGGATCAAGCCATATTGATGGCTATCAAGGAAGATATTGGAGACGGGGATCATTCTTCTTTGGCGTCGATACCTGCTGATGCCAAGAGCCGGGCTAGGCTTATTGTCAAGGCTGATGGAGTAATCGCTGGTTTGGAAGCCGCAAAGAGGGTTTTCTTTCTTATAGACCCTGAATTGGAAGTGGAAGTATTGCTAAAAGATGGAGACTTGGTCAAGTATGGAGACATCGGCTTGACTGTAAAAGGATCCGCGCGTTCTATATTAAGCGCTGAAAGGTTGGCTTTGAACATACTGCAAAGAATGAGCGGCATTGCGACGCATACGAAGCATTTGGTTCATCAACTTGACGGCACTCATACCAAATTATTGGATACAAGAAAGACTACGCCTAATTTTCGATTATTTGAGAAGTGGGCTGTGGCAATCGGCGGAGGCACGAATCATAGATTTGGCCTATACGACATGGTGATGTTGAAAGACAATCACAATGATTTTGCGGGAGGCATTACCAAATCGGTTATAGCTACTCAAAAATATTTGAAAGAAAGCGGGAAAGATCTTCGTATCGAAGTGGAAACGCGAAACTTGGATGAAGTTAAGGAAACGCTTGAGGTTGGTGGAGTTGATGTCATCATGTTGGACAACATGAGCGTGGAGGAAATGAAAGAGGCCGTGGCTGAAATAGCGGGTAAAGCTGAGACCGAAGCTTCAGGAGGGATAACTGAAGAAAATATCAGAGAAGTCGCGCAATCGGGAGTTGATTTTATATCTGTGGGAGCGCTTACGCATACTGTTAAGAGCTTGGATATCAGTCTTAAAGCATATTAAGCTTGGATCTTGGACTTTCTGAATCATAAACTTAAAAAGTACACATTATTCCATAATTCATAACGATGATAGTAAAGACAAAAAAATATGAATTGGACAAGGAATTGTTCATAAAGTTGGCATTTAAAAATATTTTGAGAAAACAATGGTGGGTAGGTCTTATTTATCTTGCCATCATTTCAGGAACAATTTTTATACCCAGCTGGTGGTGGACGATTGGCGCTTCGATAGCTTTGTTGCTTTATTGCTTGTTCTGGTTAGTTCAGTTTGCTGGTGTGACACAACATGAGCAAGGCAAGATGCTTTTTGATAAATTGAGCTATGAGATTGATAGCCGCCAAATTTTGATCAAGGTAAATCCTAAGCAAGGAATGCCGATGAAATGGGATATGGTAAAGAAGGCTCAGTTGACAAAAGACGGATTTGCTATTTGGCTTTCTCCTGTGCAATTGATTTATTGGCCGAACAAGATTTTTTCTTCGGAGGCTCAAGTGAAATTTGTAGAAAATATTCTTCGTAGAAAAGAGTTGATTAAGTAATCAAACCTTATCAATAGAAATAAAACAAGCTCTATCTTAGTCAGATAGAGCTTGTTTTATTTTAAGGCGTTTCCTCTTGTTCATGCATGTGCACTAATTGCATTTTTGTAGAAGCGTCGCCATGCTTGTCAATATTCAAGGCTCCCATCACACCATCGTAGATGAATTCTTTATTCAGTAGCTCAGATTCCATAGCTACGTTTGTGCTGTCGGTGTTTTGCTCGTGGGCGGATTCCATCATTTTTATGTTGTCATAAGCATAAGCTTCAGCCAGACTAGGGGCTTCTCCAAAATATTCTTCCCATTGATTAATGAAATCATTAAGTTGAACGCCTCTGAATTTTTCATTATGAAAGTCTTCACGGGTATAACTGATCTCATTAGGGTAGTCTTCAGATATTTCCTTGCCTTCCGTTGTCGCGAAGAAGTTAGCGAACATATGATTTCCAATGAGTGGAGGCGCATACAACCCTTGACGCAATGCATTGAACATATGCGGGAGATTGTCTTCTTCAGCGATTATGATGATAGCTTCAGGATCTTTGGATTTGACATCAAGCATGTCAGTTACGAAGTCCTGCTTTTCTTTATCGAATGAAACATCAGGAAGAATTTCAACATTCGAATCGATTAGTTCCTTATAATGATTGACAACACTGTTGCCATACTCATTGTCGACATGCCAAAAGAGAACGGAGCCCAATGAGTCATTATTGATAAAATCAGAAATCATCTTGCCTTCTTCTTTGCTGCATGTATAGATTCTCATTCCTGTAGGCATTTCATTAGCAATATCGGGATGAGGCGCTAGCATGAAAGCCATTTTTCCATACTTATTGACCAAGTCCATTGCAGACATGATGAGATCAGGGTCATGCATCATTAAAGCATCGATATCTTTGTTTTTAAGAATTTTCTTCACAGCTTCTTTTCCGGATTCGATGTCTTTGAGGTGGTTGATGTGGGTTAAAGCAATTTCGGTTAGGTTTTTATTCTTTCTTTCTTTGTTGATGAACTCTATGGCTTTCATAATAGCCTGTCCCGATTTGGTGGAATCTGACACCAAACCGATTTGCAAGAGATTTTGCAAGGAACCTATATTGTCCAACACTTCTTTGCAACTATAGAAACTAAGGCTTATGATGATACCCAGAATTCCGACAATGTAGCGGTATTTCATTTTATCTTTCTTTGTTTAACTCCTAGGAATATAATCTCAATCCATCAACAATGTTTGGCGAAGGAGGAATTCAGGAACTTTTTTTCTTTTTGCTTTTGTGTTTTTGGGAAGGGTTCATTGCTTTTGCCATGGTTTTTTCAAGCAATGAGAGGTCTTTCTTTTCGATATGTGAAGCGCATACTTTGTATAGGCTTTGGAGGAGGCCTTCCGCTTCAAGTTCAATGCCTGGATAAATATGCTCATGGAGTTCGCTTACATATTCAGGCGTGTGGAGCTTTTTTGAAATTTGAGTGTAGCCAGTAACTATTCCCAAATCAATTATTTTTGGATCTAATGGGCATTGATAAATTTTTTCATATTGCAAGGCTATGGAACGTGCCAATCTGGAAGCATCGATTTGTCCCATTCTAAAGAGCAATAATATTTCATTTACGATAGGAATAAGCATGTTCAGCTGAATATCCCTAACATAAGCATTGAATTCACGGTGTTTTACAGGGTTAGTGTCTGCGGATCTAAGAAGCTCTTCAAATTGATCTTTATCTTTAGCCAGTTCGAACTTTCTCTCAGGCAAGGGATGGTTGTATTCGATCATTTCCCAATCATCTGATAGAGAACTTTCGCCTGACCTTAAAGAAGGCCGAAAAGTGGCGGAAAATTCAGCTAAATCTTTTTGTATTTCACCAACCAGCTCCGGAGCAAACTTGTCGACACAGTACTTTTGGCCAAATACTGAAAGGCTAGAGTCTATAGCGTGAAGTCTGGTTAAAGGATCGACGAGCAAATTATGTGGATTAATCGCCCCCATAAGCCGGTCGAAATTTCCCAGCAATAAATCGTAAAAAGCGACTTCACCCAAAGCCAACGCTAATTGAGGAGAATGAGCCATTTCCAAGAGTTCCTCAGAACCGCCAAATTCAACAGGAATTGGATGAAATGGGACGCCACTGACTTTTTCCATAATCAACACTTTATTTCCCTTATAAGAATTAAGGGCTTCAAAAGCTTTGATGGCATTTTCCTCTTCCCACATAGACAGGCTAGTTTTTAAAGAATCCATTTCAGAGCTTCTATAATCTAAAAGCAAGCTGTCTGGAGCGGATACTTGCTGGCTTCCTGTTGATCTAATGAAGCTTGAACCGAAGTACTCTCTTTCCAATGCGGATTCTGTTTCGCATAATTTAATTACGTAATCGTGCCCAAAAGCATCCTTAATAAAGAATACAATTCCTTGAAGACCTTGCAAAGGAAAATAGACATCGCTAACAATCGTGAAATTTGGCATCAACAGGCATTGAATAGGATTGCTTCCTCCAAATGACGGAGGGAGTTTGCTTAAGCCCTTCCGTTGAATAATCGTTTTTGTGGCTTTAGAGGAATTATGATGACAGGATTTATGCATTTATAGTTCAACAAACTATTTGATGAATAGAGTATAACTAGAACTAAAATATTTACAGGAAGTTGTCCTAATATCGGATAAATGCCTAATGGAATATTTTTCAAAAGAACCTTTAAGCAAAAGCAAGAGATTTAACTCGAAGCTCAGGAAAGGCATGTCAATGTCCCCTCCTCCTTTGAGTTCTGAGAAAGCTCCTATACAGTGTGTTATGGGAGGAAAGGCATTTATGAGTGTAGTTCGAAAATTGAATAAACCAAAAGGAGTAGTATCGCCTGTATCGGATTCTACATTATTGACCATACCAGAAGAAGGCGAGGTGGATTTTTCAGAGCATGAGAATTCTGGAATAATGCAGGCGCCTGTTGTCAGGTACGAAGGGAAGGGAAGCTATTTGCAACAGATGAGCACATCTATGGATGCCGTGAATTTTTTAAAATCCGAGTATAGCCAATTAGCCGCAGTAACGTATAGCGCTGAGAGAAAGCAAAGATTGAGTCGGTTGCTGAATAGGGTTAAAGTAGCAATTATCGAAATAGAAAGAGGTTTTGCTGTTTTTCAACAAGAATATCCTGTAGGGCTTGAGGACGATCAAGATAGAGAATTATTTTACAAGGAAATTTCAGATCAAATAAGACAAGAGTATTTATGGTTGTGGGAACAAAACCGAAGGCAAAAACGTGCTTATCCTGATGATGTGAAAATGGATCATACAGTAGCTGTTTCGGAATTATTGTCAATACCTTTGACTAATGAAATTACCAGTGTTAATGTTGTTTGCGTTGCCCAAGTACCCTCATCGCGTGCAAAGCAGCAGCTATACTCTTGGATTGGACAATTAATGATGGCGGAAATAGGAAGAAGCTTGTTGGAAGAAGCATTTGCCTATAGCAGGACTTTTCCTTACGCGAAGCGATTGGAATTTCGAATGATAAAAGGCGATGGTGGAAAAACAAAGCAAATGACATTAAGAGTTGAAGGAGGAAAGCCGGTTGTAAGAATTCCCTGGGATGGAGCGGAAAATTGGTGGTCTAAAATTCATCAAGGAGCTGGAGTCGCAAGATCTCAATGGGTAGTGTTGCCTCCTGCTATTCAGTTGTTCGATGTTCTTGCTGATTATTTAAATCCCAAGATATCTTCACAAAGAAGGAAAAAGGAAGGCAAAGACATTCCTTCTGTCGATGAGCGAAAAAGGGAAATACGCAATGAAATGGGCTATGTCTCGATTGGTAATCAATGCGTGAGCTTGCATCAAGAAAAAAGGCGATTGGGAATAAAAGATCTAGATGCATCATCGGATGAGGCAGAAACAGCTAGTATTGTTAGCTCAGTGCTTGATATGGAACTTGAGCCCAAAGAGACAATGTCTATGGAATCCGCAGGGATGAGGTATTCTGGCGCTCAAAATTTCTCAACTTTCGAATTGCTGACTCCGGATTTGGGTTTTGACCTTGCTTCGATGAAACCATGCAAGATCACTTTTGTCAACAAGGGTGTCCATGGAAAAGTATTTTCATTGCAAGAAAGGGAGGAGAATGGAGAAGAAGGCAAAGTATATTATTTGAAATTGCTTAACAGGGATGGCGCGCATGATTTTTATTCAAGATTTCCTGTGAGAGAAGCATTGGCCTCCAATTTGATAAATCTGTTGGGCCGTCGTGTTACCGCACCCAAAGCTCAGGTTTTGAAGCGTAACTCAGAGGTATTGAAAGCCTTGGCTGAATTTGCCACAGCTAAAAAGAGTGGCTCGCCATTTGACAAAGCCATGCAAGAAAATCAAAAATTGCCATTGAACTACTCCGCTATCGCGATGGAAAAAGCAGGAGGAATGTCTATTGCCGAGATGGATACCATGTCACCAAACGATGCTTTGACAGAGGAAGTGATTCGACATCCCAAAACGTTGGCGGCTCTTGGAGAACTTTACGTTTATGATTTGCTCATTGGCAATCATGATCGATTGGCTGAAGAGATTCATACATCCAATACACATTTTAATGTTGATGCCGAAGTCAGTCGTGGTTGGGTGAAGAAGATGGAAGTCGGAGAGCCTGCTTTATATGCATTAGATCAAAGCATGACTCCACTTGATTTGTATATTTTATTGGAATGCGCGAAAAAAAATCAGCCAAAGGAAGGGAGATGCAATCTTGGAGGATGCAAAAAATCGAATAAACTTAAAGTAGAGCATGTTTTTCATCACGATCCCGTATTTGATTTGAATGAACAACGCTTGAAGAAAAAAGGATGTTCTGATCCGGATTTTCAGGCTTTTGCCGAGATGCAAATAGAGCGCTTGGTAGCAAAACTAAAGAAGTTCTTGGAGGATTTCTTGTCGGGAGTCAGTGCTCATAATGATTTTAACAAATATTTTATACATAGAGCAATCGATAGCGAAATCAATCCTATGCCATTGGATATAGGCTTTGTCGAAGGCCTTTTGAATCTTATAAGCAAAGGGAGTATCATTCAGTCTCTTCAATGGATGCATATGCCTGAATTTATGGGCGAAGTTGAATTATTGTTGAAAACCTGGACCAGAATCAAAGATATGATTGAAGAGGTTGGCTATGATAACCTTGTGATGGCTTTGGCCAAGGCCAGAAGAAATTTTAGTGAAATGTATAAATACGAGCTTTAAAGCTATTTTTTAACCAAAAGCCTTAGAGCTAGTTGTTTTTTTATCCATTATTGGCACTCATGGGGTATGAATCCATTCATCATAAAAGAAAAATCGATAGTACGAAAACTCAAAGAAAAGGAGCCGTTCAGAATCCTCCTTTGATGTCTTTTTCAGACCACACTCCCTTGCAATGCATTATGGGAGGAAGAGCTTTGAAGGAAATGATGCGCTTGTCCAATAAAGTCAAAAAGCTTGAAACGATTCCTGAGGAAGATGAGGAATCTATTCAGGAAGAATCGACAAAAGAGGCTGAATACTCGAAACCATTTTTTAAGCATAAAGGGTCTTCCGGTTTTCTGCATGAGATGTGCCAAGCGCTTGACGCTGTTAATTTTTTTAAAATTGAATATGAAGAATTGGCTCAATTGAGTATTGATGGTGGAGTTGGAAAAAAGCGCAAAGAATGCTTGGAGAGGTTTGGCAAAGCACTAGATGATGTGGAGCGTTATTTCTTTGCTTTGCAAATGGAGTATCCAGTGAGGCTGGATCAAATCGACGTATTTGAAAATGAAATGGTGAGAGGCGCTTTGTTTCAGCGTTTGCTGGCTGAAATGCAAGAAGAAAGAGTTTGGCAGTTTTTGCAATTGCAACGTGCTAGAACTCCCTTTAAGTCATTCTCAAAAAGCGGAGCTCCAGTCTTGAGAGAGTATCAATCTTTGCCCACTATTCTTAGCCTTAGTTGTTTTAATTTGCAACAAGATGAGACGATTGATAGAATTCAAGTTCAACGTGTTTTTTTCTCTTGGATAGGCCAACTATTGGCTACTGAAAGCGGAGAAGCGCTATTGGAAGAATATTATAGATTAGCGCAGAAGTTGCCTCAAGCGGATAAGCTGTCTGTGCATTTTGTCACTGAGCGATCGCACTTGCCAAAGCCCATGCGCATGGAAGAAGATGGAAAGAAATGCACAATCATTGTTCCATGGCAGTGCACGGAAGACTGGTGGAATAAAGTTGGAGATCCTGAACACCAAGATTTCTTTCATTGGGTAATTATACCGTCGTATCTGCAACTTTTTGATTTGTTGTCTCAATATTTATACGGAAATAAGAAAAGAACAAAAGCCGGAACGCCTTCAAAAAGCAATCAACTAAGCAGAGATATGAGACGAGAGAAAGGATTGTTTTGCATGGATTATTGCTTAGAAAATCCAGCTAAGATACAGGGAGCGAAGCTAAGAAGCGAGCCTGTATTTAGAGATACATGGAAGTCCGTTGAATTTCCTAAATATAAGAGCTTAAGAACTCAAGTAGCGGAAAAACCGGAATTTGAGGTGGAGGAAGAGGCTTTGACTTCTGTAAAAACACCTGCTATTAACTTTCCGTCGACACGTAATTTTGGAGCTTTTGAGGTTCTTTCTCCAGATATTGGTTTTCATAAAGACCAATTGGATATGAGAAGAATTGGTTATGTCAATTCGGGCAAACACGGCGCAGTGGTTAATGTAGGAACTAAGGATGGAACAGGGAAAGAATTTTATCTGAAATTGCTGAATAGGAATTCGCAAAAAGATTTTTACTCAAAATATCCGGAAAGAGAGTCTTTAGCATCCAATCTTATTTCTGTAATGGGAAAACGAGTTGCCGCGCCTGATTCTCAGGTAGAGCCAAAAGGTTCGGAGACCTTGAGAGTATTAGCTCATCATGCGCAGCGAATATACACCGAGGAGACACGTGCAAATCCTACCACAGCGGGTGGAAGTCGCAAAGCGAAAGTATCAAGAGTCTTTAGGGAAAATGCTTCGCTACCAATGCCCAACGTTGCAGTGGCGATGTCAAAAGTTCCCGGGCATACAATTATTGATTTGGATAAAATGTTGCCTAATGACGAAGTAACAAAAGCCGTTCTTAGGCATCCGAAGGTGTTAGCGGCTTTGGGAGAACTGTATGTTTATGATTTAATATTAGGCAATCATGATAGATTGCCGGAAGAAATACATGAATCAAATGTGCTCTTTAATGTCACAGCTGTTGTCAACGGGGGAAGATTGCAAAATCTTCAAGTGCATGAGCCTGCGCTTTCAGCGATAGATCAATCCATGACACCAATTGATCTATATATCATGATGGAATGCGCCAAGGTAAACTTCGGTCCAATGGAAAGGTGCCGATTAGGCAGATGCGGTAGAAAAAGAAATATTACAGTCGAACATGTGGCTTTCCATGATATGAAATTCTTGCAATATGCTGATGAATTGAAAATCAAAGAAGGAGTCAGTCCAAGATTGAGAGGATTTGCAATGGATCAGTATCGTAGATTGGCAAAAGAGGTGAAAGCCTTTTTGCATGCTTTTGTGAATGGCAAGAGTGCGGAAATAGTGTTCAACAAGTACTTTGTTGATGAAACGCTTAGAGAGAAAGCCAATGCAGTGCCTTTGGATATCGGATTTGTTGAAGGTTTATTGAATTTGATAAGCAAAGGAAGCATTATTCAGTCTCTTCAGTGGATGAACATGCCGGGATTTATGCAAGAAGTCGAAATGATGGTGCAAGGTTGGGCGATGATAAGAGATGCCATCGAAGAAGTAGGTTATGATGAGATCGTAATGAAACTATCGGAGATGAGGCAAAAGTTCAATGATGATAATGGTTATGAGCTGTAGTGAAAATACACCGAACTCCCAACAAGGAATTCAGTGTATAAAGAACCTTTTTTTATTGCACAGTTAGTTGAACTACTTTCGTTACAAAATCATTGTTTTCGGTCTTGCCTGTGACAATGACATCGTATACGCCTTTATCATCAGAGGTGTAAAATTCAGCTTCAAATTCACCATTGTCATTTTCTTTTAGCTTAGGGTTCCAATAAAGCAAGTCTCTAAAGTCTACATTGCTTTTGTCATGTTTTAATTCATTATCTGGATACTCTGGAAATATTAATTTGACTTTGTCATAGTTATATCCTTTTATATTGATAATAGGATAAAAGTCATTTTTGCTTATTTCTTGAAAAGCATCATCTTTGATCTCGAACTCAACGAGACCGGATTTTAGCACATCAAAATAAAAGTTTTTGAACTTTGCCGGATTGTGATAAATTTTAATTGTCTTAATTTTCTCAGTGGCAATGCTAAGCAAATTTTCATGACTTCCTCTGTATATTCTTCCGTTTACTATTATTTCTGCTTTTTCAGGGAAATCATATCTGTAGCCATTTTTATTTTGGAACAAATAAATAGACTTGCTTTTGTTTTTGTCTTTTTTAAGTAATGTACTTTTTGTGTAGGATTTCAAAAATTTAGCGACATGTGGCACATGAAAATAGTTTTCAGGAACATATTCATAATCAGGATCGACATCTATTTTGTTATTAATAGTATCATTATTAAATGTCAAGGGCAGGAAATAAAAAATAGTTTGAATTTTACGTCTTTTGTATTTGTCTAATAATAAATCGTGATATTTAGTCAGAAAAGCTTTTTTTGAGTTTTTTATGTAATTGTCAAATTCAATGTTATTATGTGACTGTACAATTGAATTCTCGATTTGATTTATGTCTGTTAAGAGATGAAATTGAACTTTTTCGAAATTTGGTTTTTCTATTTGTAAATTGCCATTGACTGTTTTGATAGAAACACTTTCTTTATGTTCAAGATCAAATAATTCAACTGTATTTTGAGTATTATTTATTTTATTAACATAAGCAATATTCGGGTTGAAGGTTGCTATGCTTTTTATTGATTGTAGTTCTTTTTCGTCAATGAATGAAAAGATAGTTTCAAAGTATTTATTTGGAGCATCTTTTTTGCCTAATTCTGGAAACATCAGAAGCAGGTGGTCTGGAAAAGATCCGTTTATACAATTGCCGTAGTTTCCTTTTTTTATAACTTTTATATGACAGTCGGACAGATTTAAATAATTACTCGTAACAGATACATTGACTTTTGATCTTTGTTTTTTTAGTTGTCCATTTTTTACATTTATATTCAGTTCTTCTTTTGGAGTCTTTGTCTTTGAGTAAATATAATTTTTGAAAACTATATCGCCTAAACTATCAGATAAGTGCAAGTACCAGATGCCTTCATCAAGCTCAGATCTACTTTTTTTGAAAATTGTAGATCCTTTTGGAATAATGATTTTTGTTGAAGTAAGATTGTCGTTAAATAGTTTTCCAAGCGTTAATATATATTCTTGATTATTATTTTGTAAGCGATACTCTATATTTTTAGTATCTGAATGGTTATTAATGGTAATATTGCTCTTTATTGCCTTCGGCAACTTTTTTTCGATACTCTTATATTTCAATGTGTATTGATCTGATGAGTCTGGAGTGAATGCGAGTTCTGAATATTTAGAATTTATGAACTTTTTAGAGACAATTTTACTATTGGAGTCAGTGATATATATAGTATCTTCAAGGTAGCTTGAAGGGATTTTTAAATTGATTAAGTTGGTTGTTTCAATATGAAGAGACTTTGTAGGTAATGAAAAGTCGAAAGTTAAATCCTCTTTTTTTATTGTTAAATCTGGAGCGGAGTTTAAAATATAAATTGAAGATAAACTTGCGAAGTGATTGTTTTTGGTATTAGTGTATGTTCTAATTGTATAAAGATTGCTTTCTATCGTTGTGGGTATCAATATACAACCATTTGATTCCCCAGCTTTAACTTTTCTTTTTTCAGTTAAAATTATGTTGTTATTCTCATCGATTAATTCAATTGTAAGTGTTGAGTTTGGTGTTGAGTTGTTATTCCCATATACATAAGACTTGAAACAGAGGGCTTCTCCTGTTTGAAATATATTTTTATTAAAATATGTTTGAGTTTTTAATGGACTTTGTGTGCCTGTTGCCTGAATGATGGACGCACAAAACATCAATATTATAGTTAGGATTTGGCTTTTCATAATTATATTTTTGAACGATAATTATCATCTAAGTACCAATATTTATGAAAATATGGGCTGAATAATTCTTCTTCAGGATGAATACAAATACATGCATTGGGAGGTCCAGATCGAGGATTGTTATATACGCTTGGAGGACAAGGCAATTGAAATTTAAATGGAAAATCCAGTTGATTGATAGCTTTTTTAGGGATATAAATATTACTATACCCTAAAGAAAAAAATCCTTGTATATTAATATTTTTATTTGAATAAACATTAGGTTCAATTCTCCCTGGAATTTTATCAAATAATCCTCCATTATTTTCTTTTAGTATTTTTATTTTTTGCAAAAAATCATAGTATTCTTTATTGATTTGAATTTGTTGGACTTTGAATAAGTAATTATATATATGTTTCTCGTTGGCTTCTAAATTTTCTAAAATCGTAAAACTTTCACCACTATTAGAACTATTTATATTAAGCAGACTAAGTTTAGATTCAAAGTCATTTTGAGTGTCTCTAAGTAATATATTGCAATCATAGTTAAGTAGATTATACTCGTAAACACTTGAATACTTATTAACAAAGTAGACATCTTTATGATTATTTATTTCTTTTTTTTGCCTTATGGAAAAAAAATTTTTGATGACTTCTGCATCATTTATATACGCTGTTTTACGTTGAAAATTAAATAACTCAAATTCTTGATTTGTAACAGTTGCTTTTTCTTCTAGAATGATTTCATCGGAGTATATTTTTTCTCCTGAAGCTAGCTCAATATCAAGAGTATAATAAGTGTTTGGCTCAATTGCCATAAGGCCGATATAAACGCCTTTGGTTTTATTAGAGGCTAAACTATAATTGTCTTTATAATAATCATTTGAACTCTCTTTGAAGTGATACACATTGCCTTTAGAGTCATTTACTGTAACTAGAGCGTTTTCAACTCCTTTCATTACAAAGCCCTCATTAATGTTGTTGGATTTAGTGATTTCGATTTTTTGATAAGAAAGACTGTCAATAAGCAATGCGTCAACAATAATGTATTCAGTATTATCAACCTCAGTGTTGATTCTTTCTTCGCATGAAAATGTGAAGATGGCAAATAAAAAACATATATATAGGTTTCTTATATTCATGTTTGAATAGCTCATATTAATTATTTCAATTTTAGTACATAAGTGATTGATGGAAACATTGAGCCTATAACAGATAATTTGTATAGTCCGGGTTTATTACCACTATCATGTTTGTAATAAACACTATAAGGGTTTTTTCTAGCGTAAATATTGTAGACAGATAATATCCAGTTAGATTCAAATTTTTGTCTTTTCTTTAAGCTTTTTAAAATCAGAGACATGTCCATTCGGTGATAATCAGGTGTTCTGTAATTATTTCTTTCTTCAAAAATTGGAATTGCACTTATGTCATTGTGACTCATCGCTGCTGTAGGCAATGTTATTGGTCTTCCTGAACTGTAGATGAAGTTGGTGGAAAAAATGACTACTGGACTGATTTTATACCTTAGATCGGCTTTTATTTCATGAGGTTTGTCAAAGCTGGAGAAATACCATTCGCCATTGTTAATATCAGACTCAATTGGAGCTTGTCTTTCGCTTCTTGAATAAGTATAGTTTATTTGGCCAGTTAATCTGCCACGAGTTTTTTCCAAGCCTAGCTCTATGCCATATGCTTTGCCTTTTGCCGCGAACATTTCACTTTCAATATTAGGATTCATTACTATGTCAGCAAAGTCCTTAAATTCAAGAATGTTATCCATGCTTTTGAAATAGACTTCTGTTTTTAAATGATACAATTCTTCAAATAAGTTTTGAAAGTAGCCCATCGAAAAAGAGTTTCCTGATTGCGGAGATATTTTTTCATCTGATATCTTCCATATATCATATGGCGATGCTGATGCTGAGTTTGAAATTAGATGTAAGTATTGATTAGTACGGTTGTATGATAATTTGACACTAGAGTGTTTATTTATTGAATAGCTTATTCCTAATCTTGGCTCAAAGTTTTGATAACTGGTATTCTCCTTCCCAGATTCAATATTTTCATTTGCTTGAAAGCTTGTAAACCTAAGGCCTATTAAAAATGAAAAGTCTTTGAGTTTAAAGTTATCATTGACAAACATGCTGACCTCATTTGCTTGTTCCTTAGCAAGTTCAGAAAAATTATTTTCACTTTGTTCCGAACCTGGGTGGACTTGATATGAAATACCTTCAAAACCAAAATCGATATTGTGCTCATAAGGAGCATTCCATTTGAATAGCGTTTTGATTTTATCATAGTCAATACCTGTCGACAAGGTTATATTTTCAACAGGGTCGGTTAATTCAGAATCATAATAACTTTTGACATAAGTGAGCTTTCCAAATAAATTTTTATTGATATTCTGTTTTAGAGTGACTTCGAAAGCTTTGTTGTCCCAAGCGTACTCAGCTTCATCAGACAATTTAAAATGATCTTTCGAAACTAATGTAAGGATGCTAAGCTCTGTATTTTTATGTAGTTTGTGAAGATATTTTATATTATAATCATAAAAACTGGCATTACTTTTTTTAAGGTCAGGGTCTTTAAAGCTTTTTATGACCCAAGTAGGGTTGGCATACCTACCGGCAATAGCTAAGTTCGCTTTTTTCTTTTTGATAGGCACATCAACATATATTCCTCCTGAGATAGGACTGATTGACATTTTGCCTTTTACTTTTGAAACATATTCATCTTTAGTATTGACATGCAAGGTGGATGAAAGTCTTCCTCCGTATTCTGAAGGTATTGAACCTTTATACAAAGTCATATCTGAAAGGATATTCGCATTGAATAGTGAATAAAAGCCAAAAAGATGAGAGGAATTAAAAAGCATAATTTCATCTAAGAGAATCAAATTTTGGTCAACACTTCCTCCTCTTACATTAATTCCCATAGCTCCTTCGCCAACAGTACTTACGCCTGATAAACTTTTAAGACCTGACATGATATCGGCTTCACCCATTAGCCCAGGAAGTTCTTGGATTTTAAGCATCGACATATTTTCGACGCCCATTTTTACATCATTGACATTTTCAGTTACTTTTCTTCCTTCGACGACCAGCTCGTCCAGCATAATCGTTTCCTCTTTTAACTTGATATCTAATTTACCAGAACTTTTTAATAAAATGTTTATGCGTTTGGTTTCGTAGCCGATGGATTTAATCTCAAGAGTGTATTTGCCTTTGGGAATACTGAATGAGAACTTGCCTTCATGATCAGTCATGATTCCTTTAGTTAATTCTGAGATGTAGACAGTAGATCCTATTAGGGCTTCATTGCTTTTTTGATCAATAATTTTTCCGCTGAAAGTAGCTTTCCAATTGTTGTCAACTTTATCGCCAATCGTATACAGTTTGATTGATTTTTTTTTCGCTTTCTTGGGTAAGGTATTGGTGCTTTTTTTCTGATTTTGAATGGATTTGATGAAAGACGAAAAATCCTCTTCAGACATCTCCATTTTTAAATCATTTTTGTTGGCAATGACTATCGCATAGTCTCTATATTTTAAGTAAGATAAATTAGTAGACTTTAATATTTTTTCAAGTTCATCAATGGGTTTGCCATTGCCAATATTGACTTCAATATCTGGAAGCCATTCTTCTTTGTAAAAGAATTGGTATTGGCTTTTTTCCTCAAGAGTATTAATGGCTTTTTTGAGTGGGAGGGTTTGCTTGTTTTGACTATGTCCATACTGGGTTAAAAATAATATGGATAAGACAAACACGGTTAAAATTTTTTTCATTATATGTAGTTATAGGGAGAAGTCTTGTTTTGATAAATATAATAAATTATTTAGGTTTTCATAACTATATCAATGTTAATTTAATGTGTTATTGTATATATATTAGAAGTAGTATTTATATTAATGTTGAAATTATGATATGCATAAAATCAAATTTACATGTATTATTTTTAATAAAAGGATAGTGTGCAGGAAGAGCCATAGCTCGTTAGATTTTTTTTGATGTAGACTTAAGGATTGGTTTTGTGGGAATTGATACATAATCAATATTTTTCGAAAATGATTTTGATGAAAAATGTTATAATACTATTGATTAGTCTTCTCCTCTGTCGAAAGTTTAGTTAAACATTTTGATTTGATGATGATATTAGTGTCGAGTGTTATGGATGATATATTTATAAATTCACTTTGAATTTGATTTAGTTAAGCATTTTGTATTTTTAATTTTTGGCTAAAGAACAATTAGAAAAATATATGCTTTACTTATCGAGATGGGTATTTTGATTGATAAGTTCAAAAAGAGAAGGAGTTCGACAAGAAAAGCGGGGGAGTTCGCAATGAATAAAATGCCTCCGAGTGTTGTAGAGGAAGATGATTGGGAGATGGTTGATACTTCCGATTCAGTTAATAAGATTGTCATACCTAATGGTCCTTCGAGTTCGAGATTAGGCCTATTCAAGCCGAGTCTGGCAAAGGCTCAGAAGAAATACAGAATTTTGAGCAATTATTTTCCTGTGAATGAACCATCAAACCCTCAGTATATGCAAGTCTATGTAAAGGCGGTTGAGGATGAGATGCGAACTTTTGATATTTTAAGAGCTACCGTGCAGGAGGATGAGATATTTGAATTAGCCAAAAGAGATTTGATTACACTTGGAACAAAGGCTAAGGCATTTGTAATGCAGACTGTTGATTTTATGAAACCCTCTGATAAAGGGGGTGATGCAGAAGAGGACGGGATGAATATTTATGAAAAATCAATGATCATGTTGAGGGAGTTTGTGTATGGAAAAGCAGATGAGATGTCTTCTATTCAATTTCCAGTCCCATTTTTGGAGGCTGTTATTCACATCTCTTTTAGATACGGAGTGCTGAAGCAATTGCAAAATTACACGATCGGGCTTGCACTGCAACATAATCCAAATTTTCCAAATCAATAGGCTGAATAGTTTCATATATGAGTTGCGGAAATAAGAGAATATAATAAATAGATATTGCGTTTTTTTGAAAAACCTTTCTTATTTTATGACGATTTTTGATGTTTCACTTAATTGAATTGTTATAAATGAGTCTCTTGTCAAATGAATTCGATATCATATTGATTGATCTTCAAATGGATTTGTGTAATTGTTGGGAAAAGGACTTTTTAGAATATTCAAATGTAAAAGTTGTCAATGGATATTTTCAAAATGTGGGAGAGTATGATTGCATAGTGAGTCCTGCTAATTCATTTGGTTTGATGGATGGAGGCATTGACTTGGTTATACGTGATGTTTTCGGAATGAGCTTGCAGAATAGAGTTCAAGAGAAAATTTTGAATGAATATTATGGAGAATAACCAGTAGGCACTTCTTTTATAGAGAAAACAAACCATGATAGGCATCCTTTTTTGGCTCATACGCCTACGATGAGAGTGCCTGGAGATATTTCTGATACTGATAATGTGTACAATGCGATGTTCGCGATGCTTAGAGCTGTAGCTAATCATAACAAGGCAAATGAACAAAAAATCAATACAGTGCTATGTCCGGGGTTAGGCACTGCCACCGGCAGAGTTTCGCCATCACAAGCGTCCAAGCAAATGTATTTGGCTTAGAAGAATTTTCTAAATTCTTCTATTTCTAATGATTGGAATGATTTATTCGAAAGGGATGAAGAAATTAGTTGTTAGATAGTTTCTTTTCATTCAGAAACTTAATATAATTATTCAACAAGCCTCGTATCTGCTCTGATGCAACAGGGTTGGCTGAATGAACATAGAATTTTAAATTCTTAAGGTCTAAGCCTGATTCATAAACTAGCCATTTAGCTGCTGCGTATCCATCGAACGCCACTTGCCCATTTTCATCAAGCCCTAAGTCATTATCAAAACTAATAAACTCAGGTAGTCCATTTTCAGTAATGTATTTTACGAAATCATCATAAGTCCTTACGACATCAAATTCATCAATTTTCGAAATATCATACACCATCTCGACAGTTCGAAGATCATCCAAAAATAATTTTTTGCGGTTCATGTTAAATCCAATTTTAGGTATTTATAGGTTTTTAAAATCATTCATCATAAAATCTATTCCTTATCTGGTAAGTCAATTTATTGATCAAGTTTATGTCAGGCTTGTCTGGTAAAGGAGAATTATCAAATGCTTTCTCCATTTTCATTTGCCTTTCATTAGCCCAAGTCATAAGGTCATTATATTCAAATTTCCCAGATTTGACATCCAATAAAAAATTCTTATTCGGTCGCTTTACATTGATTTTTCTTTCAATACCTATTTCAATTGCCATATCAAGCAATCTAAAAACGTGCATCATGTTCTTTGCGTCATAGTTCTTGCCATGGCTTTGTGTATTTTCATACCTGACTTCATTTCGCTTCTCAACCCACTCCCAATACTCTCTATATTCTTTGCAATACATTGAGTATCCATTGCGATTGAAGTATAAGAGACAGAGTTGTGAATCATCTTTGCCTACTGAACTGAGACTGATTTCATTAGATTCTGATGATTTAACAATTCCATTAAATAGGCCCTCTTCGGAATAATAAAGACCATAGACATCATTCATGTGAGGAATTTTTACCAGCCCACAGTTTTCTTGTTTTAGATGATTACTCATTAAGTAATCATGTACAGAAATAGAACCTTGATTATAGTTCACATAGCAAAATGATAATAGATCTTTTCTTTCTTTGGGAATTGGATTTACAATTTTTTTCTTGAGTCCTTTGGCCTTTATGATTTGAGAAAGAGCAAAACGGCCGAAAGTATTTTTACATAGTTTTGATAAAATATCCTCCGATTTTAGGTCATCTAAATAGGGGTGTTTATAAATTATTGCTGACTCAGGAGTATTTAGCAATTCCAGAATGTTGGGATTGTTTACTGACAATAATTCCATAAATCGATTAAATTCATAAAATACAATATCATTGGATTCATTGCTCACTTGAGGAGTATAGTTTAATCCATAAAACTCATCCTTTGGCAATAGAAAAACGCCTTTGATATCCAGATCTGAAGCGGGAGTATCAAGTCCATAAGCTCTACTCCCGCTGATACATTCTAATATAATCAGTCCTCTTTTTCTTAAATCTTCAATTGTCATATTAGTCGATTACTTTTCTAAAGAAGACATTCAATTCATCCATACAGCCGTAAGTAGTCGGTAAATTCTTCCCCTCGATTTCTGCTCTTTCAATGCAGTTTTGCATATATTCAAATAATTCTTTCTCTCCTTTATGGCGATAACTTTCGCTCACTTTTGCTTTTACTTCTATCAGTTCATTGATTCTCATGACCAATGATTCCTGTAATTCTAAACCTTCAAGCATTTTAGGAAATTCAATAGGAGGAATCTCTTCTTTTTCCAATATCCATAAACATGCTGTTGCTGATCTTAATGCATAGAAAAATGATTTAAGTTTATATTCACTTTCAAAGCTTATTTCCTCATATTTTTTCTTAGCTAAATTGAGGTAATGATGTATTGTCGCTATTCTGGAATAGTTAGCTTTGGCTATATCGTTTATTTCCTTAATAAACTCTTGATCTCCTTTGTAAAGGGTTGGCGATTGAATTCTTTCGAGTAACGGAGCATTAGACTTTTTCATAAGCCTCAAACTTTTTCTTATATCCCAACCGCTAATATCAATTTCATTATCTTCATAAAAAACAGTAATTGAATCCTTTTCCTCATTTAGAGATAAATACCATTCTTTATTATGCTTGTAAATAATTCTAACATCATAATCACTATCTGGTGAAGGAAATCCCCATGCTCTAGAGCCTGTTTCACAGGCTAATAATATTTTTATTTCTTTTTCGGTCTCTAGTGAATTTATATATTTTATAATTTTGTTTTTCATTTAAAACACAGTGTTAGGTTAATTAATATAGATTGTTGAATAAAAGTAAGAATAATTTTTATTTAATTGATTGATTTTCGAATGATTCTACATGTGTATTTTGATGAGATATTGAAGTGATTGTTAGCCTTGAGCTTTTATGAAGTTGATTTGTGTAGAGACGCTTGAATGTATCAGAAAACATAAGAGAGCAATAGCTTTAGATTTTTTGATTATACTTGCGGAAGAATCTTTAAATAAGGAAAATAGTAATTAACATGAATACCACAGAGCAATCGTCAAATTATGATAATTTGGAAAGTATGAGCACCCTTGATCTTTTGGAGGGAATGAATGCGGAAGACAAGTTGGTGCCAATAGCAGTAGAAAAATCAATACCTCAGATCGAAAAGTTAGTGGATGCTGTTGTCGAGAAAATGCGTGCAGGAGGCCGTTTGTTCTATATTGGTGCGGGAACTAGTGGCAGATTGGGAATCGTTGATGCATCCGAGTGTCCTCCTACTTTTGGAGTGGATCATGGTTTGGTAAATGGGATCATTGCAGGTGGCGATAAAGCAATCAGGAAAGCTGTGGAAAATGCGGAAGATAATGAAAGCCAAGCTTGGAATGACTTGAGGGAGTTTTCAATTGAGGAAAATGATTGTGTGATTGGAATAGCGGCATCTGGCGGAACGCCATATGTCATTGGAGGGCTTAATGAAGCGAGAAGCAAAGGCTTGACAACAGGTTGTATTGTTTGCAATAAAGGTAGCAAAGTCGCTGATGCTTGTGAGTTTCCCGTCGAAGTGGTAGTTGGTCCTGAGTTTGTCACAGGAAGCACAAGAATGAAGTCCGGCACAGCTCAGAAGTTGGTTTTGAATATGCTTTCCACATCAATAATGATCAAGCTGGGAAAGGTGAAAGGCAATAAGATGGTGGATATGCAACTGTCCAATGAGAAGCTTGTGGATCGTGGAACTCGCATGATAATGAATGAAACTGATTTGGATTACCAAACAGCTCAAAAAATGTTGCTGGAGTTGGGTTCGGTTAGAAAAGTTATTGATCAATATGGATTAGAGTAGAAACATCTTTTTCGAAGCTTGGTTTATATCATGAGAACAAAAAAATGCCATGAAAGACCAAGAAAAACCTCAGATCAATAATGATATAATCAGCATGCATGAAGAGCTCATCTCATGGAGGAAAGAGCTTAATAAAATGCCTGAGTCATCATCTCATGAATTAAATACTACTAATTTTCTTGAAGATAAATTGAAAAGCTTTGGAATGGAAGTCGATAGAACTTCAGGTTCCGCAGGTGTTGTTGGGATTATGAAAAAGGGAGCTTCGCATAGAAGCCTTGCTTTGAGAGTTGCCATAAACGCATATTTTGATGGCGAAAAGTTAAATCATAAAGCGGGGCATGATGGTGACATGACTATTCTTCTGGGAATCGCACGTTACATGGCATTGCACAAGGAGTTTGATGGCACATTGTATTTTATATTTCAATCATCGGAGGATATAAGTTCGGAGTTAAAAGAAGCTTCGTTTCAAAAATGGCTGTTGTCGAAATATTCACTGGACTTTATTTTTGGCTTGCATAATGTGCCTTTTGGAATAGGTACTATAGTGATTGAGGATGTAGACCTTGAGGGAGAAAATTTGGAAGTAGCTCAAAGAGAAGCCAAGTCTATAGCTCGCATGGTGGTAGAGGAAGACAAAATTCTTCATGAACCAAAAATTTCGGCATATAGCGAAGATTTCAATTCTTACTTGTCAAATACACCCGGAGTATTTGTAGGCATTGGCAATGGTGTGAATTTCATTCCTCATGAAGAACGTTATCAATTCAATGATTTTATCATTCCGTTAGGCGTACAGTATGGTGTGGAGCTGTCCGAACATGTGTTAACGAACTGGGTGATGTAGATTAACTAATTCTGCTCCAGTTGACGCTATTATTGGTTTTTCTGTCAATATGCTTTTTGATTGGAGAGTTTTGTGGCGAAGATAACTCAGGGTCTTTAGTTAAAATGTGTTGTGCTGATTTCCTTGCCGCTTTTAAAATATCAGAGTCTTCGACGATATCCGCGACAAGCAAATCCATGATTCCGCTCTGTTGGGTACCTGATAAGTCACCTGGCCCTCTGAGTTTTAGGTCTGTGTCCGCAATTTCAAAACCATTATTGGTGCGAACCATTGTTTCCATTCGGATTTTACCTTCTTTGCTCAGTTTTTCTTTGGAAACTAGTATGCAATAAGATTGCTCGGCGCCTCTACCCACTCTGCCTCTCAATTGATGAAGCTGGGCCAAGCCAAATCTTTCAGAGTTTTCAATGACCATGACTGATGCATTGGGAACGTTTACTCCTACTTCTATGACTGTCGTTGCTACCATGATTTGTGTTTCGCCTTTCAGAAAACGTTGCATTTCAAATTCTTTAGCATCAGGCTTCATCTTGCCATGGACTATACTCAAATGGTGCTCGGGAAATGCTCGGGAAGCGCTTTCGTAACCATCCATCAGATCTTTAAGTCCTAATTTTTCGTTTTCTTCTATAAGCGGATAAACGATGTAGATTTGACGGCCTTTTTTTATTTCGCTTTTTATAAACGAGTTTATTTTTAGTCGATGCTTATCATGCATATGTTGGGTAAGGATAGGCTTCCTGCCTGCGGGAAGTTCGTCTATAATGGAAACATCCAAATCCCCATACATTGTCATGGCGAGTGTCCTCGGTATTGGAGTGGCTGTCATAACGAGCATATGAGGATAAAAATCTTTGTTTTTTGACCACAATTTTGCACGTTGAGCAACTCCAAATCTATGTTGTTCATCTATGACAGCTAGACCTAGATTTTGAAATTTGACTTTGTCTTCCAATAGGGCGTGAGTTCCAATAAGTATGTTAAGCGTGCCGGATTCAAGAGCAGTATGTATTTGGTCTCTCTCTTTTTTTCGGGTAGAGCCAGTAAGCAAGGCGATATTCAGTCCAAGTTTTTTAGAAAACTCCTTAAGCCCTTCATAATGTTGACCTGCTAAAATTTCAGTAGGAGCCATTAAGCATGATTGGCTTTTATTGCTTGCCGCTATTAGCATGCAAATAAAAGCAACCATCGTTTTACCACTACCAACATCTCCTTGAATCAAACGATTCATTTGCTTGTTGGATTTCATATCTTCGTAAGCTTCCCTGATAACTCTTTTTTGAGCTCCTGTTAATTCAAAAGGCAGGTGATTTTTATAAAAATCATTGAGCATATGCGTTTCCGGCAAAGACTGCCCCTTGTAATTTGTGCTTTTGAAAAGTTTAAGCTTAAGAATTTGCAGTTGAATAAAGAATAGTTCTTCAAACTTCAATCTGCTTTTGGCAGCATTCAACCAATTGATCGAGCTGGGATGATGCATGTTTTTTAGAGCGACACTTCTTTCAATCAGGTTAAAATGCTGCAATAATCCTTCAGGTAGATTTTCTTCGACAGATCCATCCATGATGGATAGTAGCGCTTCTGTTAATTTTCCTATAGCCTTGCTATCCAGAAAAGCATTTTTCATCCTTTCGGTCGTATTATAGACAGGACTTAAAGCTGGTGAGTTCTGGTTTGAGGCATTAGGATTGATTTCCTCTACTTCTGGGTGGGATAGATTGATTTTACTGCCGTATACATTGGGTTTGCCAAAGATAGTGTATGGTATGCCGACAGCTATTTTTTGGCTGATCCATTTTATACCCTTGAACCATACAACTTCTATGCTTCCGGAATCGTCATGAAATTGGCCTACCAATCTTTTCTTGTGTCCGTCACCATACGTTTGAAGGCTTTTGAATGTCCCTTTAAGTTGGATATAAGGCATTTGTTCATTGATGTCTCTCACTTTGTGAAATTGGCTCCGATCCTCATGCCTGAATGGAAAGTATTGCAAAAGGTCTCCGTAAGTGAATATGCCAGCTTCTTTGTTAAGAACGCTGGCTTTTTTTGGGCCGACTCCTTTGAGAAATTCAATTTTGGTTTCGAAAAAATGATGATTCATTTCCGCGATTTTTCAGATAAGCTAATGTTAGTGAGTATATGCGTTTGGTCGAGTTAAAGATCGAAATCGTTCAACTTATGAAGTTGTCGCATACTCTTCTTTCCATTGTAACGTATTTAGCAAGTGTAAAATATCTTTTTTGATATAATTAATTACTGGAGCTAAAGAATCGTTTTTCGTGGAAGTCTGAAAATACAGAGCTCCTCTCAGGAAATGCTTGCTGGAATCAGTGACAAAGAACTGTACTTGGCTAGGAACTTCGCCTTCAAGCTCTGAAATAGAGGCTGTTTTGCCATTAGGCGTTTGCACGATGGATTCTTCTATAGCCGAGGCTTTCACTTGATGCTTTGACGTTAGCGTATAAGCATCTGTAATGATTGACCTAAGAAATTTTTCATCATCATTTACAGGGTAATAAGTGAATTCCACCATTGCTTTGTGTTCCGGGTAGCTTAAGATTGTCCAATAGGGCTGAGTGTTCCAAGAAGAATCTTTGATCAACTGAGCCTGATTTGATATTTCGAATTTATACGGCAATGTATCGGGCATATGCTTATAGGCATGCTCTGGCAGTTCAATTCTATTATAGCCTTTAGGTTTTGGATAATAGTCTTTGGAACCGCAAGCGTTAATCATGATGAAAACAATGGCTATAAGCACAGAAAGATATTTGTCAATTTTCGGCATTTGCTGTGGTTTTGATTGTGTATTTGTTCGGTCTTTCGAAATATATAAATTTCAGCAGACCGAATCACCATGATAACAATCATTTTTGACAAAATCAAATTAATTAGTGATTTAGCTTTGCGCTAATATTTAGCATTTGGTTGATTATCGATTGATATTCACCTTTATTTTTCTCAATCTTTTCTTGTCGGAATTGATTACTGTGAACGTGAACTCCTTGTAGATAATCTGAGTGCCAGCCGATGGAATCACATGATTGATTTCCAAAAGCAAGCCGCCCAAAGATTCGCTTTCTCCTTTTACATCCTCGAACGTTTCAGTGTCAATATTGGATAGTTTGCAGAAATCGTTCAAAGAGGTTTTAGCATCAAAAATAAAAGTATTATCGTTTACTTTACTATACCCTTCTTCCTCAGGAATATCGAATTCGTCGTTGATTTCTCCTACGATTTCTTCTAAGATGTCTTCCATCGTAATAAGACCTGAAGTTCCGCCATATTCATCAACAACAATGGCCATATGGACTCTTTTATTTTGAAACTCTTTGAGGAGAACATCGATTTTCTTTGTCTCAGGAACAAAATATGTTGGACGCAGTAGTTCTTTCCAATTGAAATTTTCATCCTTGTCCAAGTGCGGAAGCAGATCTTTTACGTAAAGAATGCCTTCGATTTTGTCGATGCTGTCTTGATATACTGGTATTCTTGAAAATGATGTTTCTTTGATGAGTTTTATCAATTCTTTGAAATTGGAGTCAGTGGCGATACAAGTGATATCCAGCCTTACTGTCATTACTTGCTTCACTGAAAGCGTTCCAAAGTTTACAATGCCTTTTAATATTTCTTGTTCTTCTTTTGTGCTGTCATCTTTGGTTATATCCAGAGCGTGGTTAAGTTCGTCTATGGAAACATTGTAGCCCTTTTTTTCCACTCTTCGCTCGATGATATTGCTGAGCGTCATTAAGCTCCAAGATAGGGGCTTTAAAAAAGTAGCGGACCAAGCAAGCGGTTTGCCCATGATTTTGGCAAAATTAAGGCTATTGAACAGCGCATAGTTCTTAGGGATTACTTCGCCAAAGAAAAGGATCAATATCGTTACAATGACTGTTTGCAATAGAAAAACAAAGAAGTCGCTACCGTCTTTTGTGCCCGTGACATTCCATATCACAATAGTGGATAATGTTACTATGGCGATATTTATCAAGTTATTGAGTATGAGTATTGTAGCAAGCAGTCTTTTGGGTTTTTCCAAGAGGTTGGAAATCATTTTGTCACTGCTGGAGTTTGAATTCTTGCACTGTTCTACTTGATCAGGACTGAGTGAAAAAAAGGCCACTTCGGAGCCGGAGACTAAAAAGGATAGCGTAAGTAGAATGATAAATATCAAGGCATTAGTGCCGTAGAAAAATAAAGGATAATCTGTAGCGCTTAATAAAATAGCACTAAGGATACTGGGATATGGGTCATCCAGATTCGCAAATGTCGTTTCCAAGGAATGTGTTGAAATTTAGTTTAAGAATACTTATTTAGATGCTTGTGCATTTATATCAATATTTCGATTTTTTTGTAATGATGCAAATTTTTTGTCGAAAATCGAAAAAAGAAAATCCTTCCTTAAAAAAGAAGGATTGAGTTTGATATTAGAATGGCAAATCATCCGTTTCGTCAGAAGAAAAGTCAACCGAAGCAGGAGTCTCTTGCTTGCTAGCCATAGGTTGGGCTTGAGGCGAGTTGACTTGCTGGTTTGCTGGTTGTTGAGCAGGGTAGCCATTGCCGGCGTTGTCGTTTCTTTGAGCTCCACCGAGCATAGTCATGTTTTGGCCTACGATTTCAGTAATATATTTCGTTACACCTTGTTGATCTTGGTAAGATCTTGTAGTGATTTTTCCTTCTATATACACGCTGTTGCCCTTTCTAAGGTATTTCTCAGCGATTTCAGCCAAGCCTCTCCAAAGTACAATGTTGTGCCATTCAGTTGTTGTTTTTCTTTCTTTAGTATTGCGGTCGGTATAAGATTCGGATGTCGCTAGAGTGAAGTTGGCTACTGGCGTTCCGTTTTCTAGATGTCTGATTTCAGGATCTCTTCCTAGGTTGCCGACTAGAATTACTTTATTTACTCCTGCCATAATTTGGATGTATATTTATAAGATTAACAAGTTTTGTTCGCCGTTGTAAATTTTCAAAAATTTGTCAATAATAATAGGTTTTGGAATTTCCTCCAAGGTTTCTTTTTCAAAAGCGATCAAATCTGATTGTTCCAGCATTTGGACATTTGCCGAACTTTGAACATCTATTACGTAAAATCGAATAAACAGTTGTCGGTGTGATAGAACATGTTTGTAAACGGTAGATTCATGTTCTACTATAGCGCCTGAATTTAGCAAACTAAAGAGCAATTTGTCTTCGATTTCGTTTATGTCTGGGTTGTTTTCGCTTTCTAAGCAATAGAAATCATAAAGACCTTGCCAAATATCCTTGCCGCTTCTTTGTTTCATGAAAAAAGTATCCGCATGCCTGAAGACTAAATAATTCATATGTCTTTTGCTGACTTTTGTTTTTTTGGTCTTTACAGGTAGCAGATGTTGCTGGTTGTTTTCATAGGCAAAGCACGAGGAAATAAAAGGACATTCTTGGCAGTTTGGGTTTTTAGGCGTACAGTGCATCGCTCCAAATTCCATGATCGCTTGATTGTAATCATCGGGATTGTTGTCGGGGATCAATTGGCCTGAAGCCTCGAAAAATTTTCGAAAAGTTTTGCTTTCAGACAGGTCATGGTCCAAGCCGAAGACCCTAGATAAGACACGATACGCGTTTCCATCTATAGCTGGAACAGGCTCTTTGAAAGCGAAAGATGCGATTGCGGCTCCTGTATATGGACCTATTCCAGGCAATTTTAGCAGTTCTTTGTAGCTTTCCGGGAATTTTCCTAAAAAGTTTTCAGTGATGATTTTCGCGCATTTGTGAAGGTTTCTGGCTCGTGAATAATACCCCAAACCTTGCCATGTTCTCATGACCTCATCTTCTTGAGCATTGGCTAAGTCTTGAATAGTCGGAAATTTTTCTGTAAATTGCTGATAATAAGGGAGTCCCTGACTTACCCGGGTTTGCTGAAGGATGATCTCCGACAGCCATATATGATATGCAGAGGTGGTGTTTCTCCATGGAAGATTTCTTTTATTTTGATGATACCAATTGATAAGCGTATTGGAGAAGTGTTGCTTGTTTGAAGTGCTATTTTCCAATTTATATGAGGGTGTTTAAAGTTATTTTTGGGCTAACAGTTTTAAATTTTAAAACGGTCAACTATTTTTGTGAGCTTAAAAATAGTTGGTTACTAGATTATTAAGAATTATAAACCTAAAAAAAATTAACGTGACAAAGGCAGAAGTTATTGCAGAAATTGCAGAGCAAACAGGTATCGACAAGGCGGATGTGCAAGAGACTGTTGAGGCTTTTTTCCAAGTTGTGAAAAATTCAATGGCTGACGGTAGAAACATCTATGTGAGAGGCTTTGGAAGTTTCGTGAATAAGAAGCGCGCTCAAAAAGTTGCTCGTAACATTTCCAAAAACACGGCTATAGTAATAGACGAGCACTATGTGCCGAGCTTCAAGCCGTCAAAAGTTTTTGTTGATAAGATCAAGCAAAGTGTCACTGTCACTGCGTAAACCTAACAAGGGGATTGCTATCTTGAATCAATTCCGCTAAATCTCGATCTTTTATGAATAAATCTCGCATCATTTTATTGGTAGTGGCCTTGGGCTTGTCAGGTGCATTGTACACTTTGCCCAAGTATGTCGTCGAAGACGAAAATGGAACTGAAAACGGCGTTAGCCAAGTTGAGGAGCATAGTGCTGACGATGGTCACGATCACAGTGATCATGATGGAGAGATGGCTTCTCATATGTCATTGATGACGGAGGAGAAAAAGGAAAAGCTAGAAAAGATGACTTTTTCTTTTAATAATTCGCAAAGTCCGGAAGAAAAGAGTATATTTGCGGATTCTTTGCGAACTCTATACGCAAGCGTTGGGAGATTGGATAGTGCGGTGAAGTATGCTGAACTTGCCATTCCGGAAAACCCTAATGCGGAAAACTTGCGAGTAGTGGCTGACGCTTATTACGAAGTCTTCAGTGTTGCGATGTCAGCGGAACAGGCTAAAGACTACGGCTCGAAAGCGCAGACCTATTATGAGAAAGTAATGGAAGAGTGGCCTGATTCTCTTGGAGTAAAGACTAGGCTTGCTATGACATATCTGCCAACGGGACAGCCAATGAAGGCGGCCCGAATGTTGAAGGATGTGTTAAAGCAGGAGCCTGAGCATGAAGAAGCTCTTTACAACTTGGGAATGATGTCTATCCAGTCCTTTCAGTATGATAAAGGAGTGGAGCGATTCCAAGCTTTATTGAAGATCGATCCGCAAAATTTGCAGGCTAGATATTATTTGGCGGTATGTTATGCGGAATTGGGCAAGAAAGAGAGTGCTAAGGCTGAATTTAATCAAGTAAAAAACATGAGTGATGATCCGGTGGTTCACTCCACAGTGGATAATTACTTGAAACAATTATAGTAAAAAATATTTCTAACCAAAAAATCGAAGAGTTATGCCTTGTGGTAAAAAAAGGAAAAGACATAAGATTGCAACGCATAAAAGAAAGAAGCGTTTAAGAAAAAACAGACATAAGAAAAAATAAAAGTCTTGTTTAGGCTGGGTGTGAGGGATCACGCCCAGCCTGTTTGTATTATTTAACCATACATGTCATTTAAATTCTAGAAAAGCAGTGAGTAGTGAATTATTTATTGCTGGAGACAAAAATGATAGTCGTATGGCCCTGTTGCAGGACAAGAAGCTTGTCGAGTTCAATCAGGAAGCTGGAGGAAATAAGTTTAATGTAGGTGATATCTACCTAGGGACTGTACGCAAGATCGTTCCGGGATTGAATGCCGCTTTCATAGACATAGGCTATGAAAAAGACGCATTTCTGCATTATCTTGATTTGGGGCCTCAAGTGAGCTCATTGAACAAATACTTGAAAATGACGCAGAATAGGAAGAACTCTTCCTATAAACTTGCTAATTTCAAGATGGAGCCCGACATAGACAAGCATGGAAAGATAAATCAAGTGCTGAGTAAAAACCAGCAGATTCTTGTCCAAGTCGTAAAGGAGCCTATATCAACCAAAGGGCCAAGATTATCTTGTGAATTATCCATTGCTGGCAGATATATTGTGTTGGTGCCTTTTTCGAATAGTGTAAATATTTCGAAAAGAGTTACTAGCAAGGAAGAGCGAAAAAGGCTAGTTAGATTGATTACTTCTATTAAGCCTGAAGGCTTTGGAGTTATCATCAGGACAGTCGCCGAAGGCAAAGATGTGGCTGAGCTGGATCGCGATCTTAGAGATCTTGTAAGCAAATGGAAAAATGGAGTAAAAGCGCTAAGCGGCGCTAAGTCAAGGGATTTGGTGATTGGAGAGCTAAATAGAGCCTCTTCAATGCTTAGAGACCTTCTTTCCGAATCTTTTGATGCTATTTATGCTGATGATAAGGATATCTATGAAGATATCAAATCTTACATAAGCACAATTGAACCGGAAAAAGAAAAGATTGTCAAGCACTATACTGGGAAAGTGAAGTTGTTTGAGAATTTTGGGATTGAAAAACAAGTGAAATCCTTGTTTGGTCAATCAGTGAGTTTGCCTAACGGAGGGTATTTGATTGTGGAGCATACTGAAGCTTGCCACGTCATAGATGTCAACAGCGGTAATAAATCCAATGCTGAGTCGGATCAAGAGACTACCGCCGTGAAAGTAAACTTGGAATCGGCTAAAGAAATCGCCCGTCAGCTAAGGCTGAGAGATATGGGGGGAATTATCATCATAGATTTCATAGATATGAAATCCCCCGAAAACAAACGCCTTATCTTCGAAAAGATGAAGGAGGAAATGAAGGGCGACAGGTCAAAGTTTACGATATTGCCGTTGACTAAATTTGGCTTGATGCAAATTACTCGACAAAGAGTAAGGCCGGAAATGAATATTACAACACGTGAGAAATGTCCTACGTGTGGGGGTACTGGCAAAGTAACCGCGACAATATTGGTCACCGACCACATCGAACGTGATTTAGAGTATATCTTGACAAAGCAAAATGAGTCAGGATTAACAATTTCACTTCATCCCTTTTTGTTTGCATTTTATACAAAGGGAATTATTTCCAGGCGTGTTCGATGGTATTTCAAATACTGGAAATGGGTAAAATTAGAACTGGATACATCACTGGCAATAACGGATTATGTATTTAAAAATAGCCAGGGAGATGTAATCGAGATTTAAAAAAGCATTAGAAAAAAGGCTGCGTATGCGGCCTTTTTTTATTTCAGCATTCCTGTCCAGACATTTCCCTTGTCTAGGTGTATGTTTTGAGGCTTTTTATTGAAAATTCCATAAATAGTTGATCCAGAGCCTGTCATTGAAGCGTATATGGCTCCTTTCTCATATAAAAGCGACTTCAATTTTTGAAGCTCGGGATACTTAGGAAATACAGATGCTTCAAAATCATTTTGAATAATATCTTTCCATTGCTCAATGGGAGTTGAAAGCAGGATTTCTTTCAAGTTGAAGTCAATGTTTTTAGGAGAAACATTGGAGTAAGCTTCTGCTGTGCCAATATGAAGACCAGGGTTGATAAGCATGATCCACTTGCCGGATAAGCTTAATTCAAAGGTGTCTAGTGTCGTACCCGTTCCTGAGGCAATCGCAGGTTGGTTGTCTATGAAGAAGGGGCAGTCGCTCCCTATCTCGGAGGCGAATTTTTTCAAGGCTGAATTTTCGATTTCAAGCTTGAATAATTCATTGAGCGCTTTTAGTGTGTACGCTGCGTCAGCGCTGCCGCCGCCAAGTCCTGCTCCTATTGGGACCATTTTTTCCAAATGAATATGAACTTCGGGAATATCGTAGTTTTGAGCTAAGAGCTCGTAAGCTTTCAGGCAAAGGTTATTATCAGGGTTTCCTGGTATGTCTATGCCGGAAGAACTAAAGCCGACTTTATCGCTTAGCGTAATTTCCAAAGCTTCTTTCCATTCTATTGGGTAAAAGCACGATTCAATATCATGAAAATTGTCTTCTCGCTTTCGAGTGATGAATAGGCCAATATTGATTTTGGAATTAGGATATACTATCATATGCTGGATTTTGTCTTCGCAAAATAAAAAGATAGCTTAATGAGTCAATGGGTATTTATTAAAAAGTAGGTGACTTTAAATAAAAAAAGGCAGATATCAAAAAACGGGCTTTTAAAGCCCGTTTAAATATTATTTGTTCAATTCAGCGAATCTATGGTGGAACCTTGTGATGGTTTCAATTCCTTTCACATAGTTCTCAATTCCGTAACTTTCGTTTGGTGAGTGAATCGCATCTTCGTCAAGTCCGAATCCTAGCAGGATTGAGTCCAGACCTAGGATTTTTTGGAACATAGCCACGATTGGGATGCTTCCGCCATCTCTTGTTGGAATAGGGCTTTTGCCCCATGCGTCTTCAAATGCTTTGCTGGCAGCTTTATAGCCGATTGAATCTGTAGGCACTACTACACCTTCTCCTCCATGGTGAGGAGTTACTTTGACCTTTACACTTGCTGGCGCTATAGACTCAAAATGCTTAGTGAATAGTTGAGTGATTTCTTCGCTCGTCTGATTAGGAACCAACCTCATGGAGATCTTAGCGTAAGCTTTTGAAGGCAATACTGTTTTAGCGCCTTCTCCAGTATAACCTCCCCATATGCCATTGACATCTAGAGTAGGTCTGATACCTATTCTTTCTAATGTCGTATAGCCTTTCTCTCCAGCCACATCGCCTAAGTCCAGCTCATTTTTATAATCCTCCAAGTCGAATGGAGCTTTGTTCAATTCGTATCTTTGCTCTTGGCTAAGTTCTTCTACATTATCGTAGAATCCAGGAATTGTAATTTGCTTATTTTCGTCATGAAGAGAAGCTATCATGTCGCAAAGTATATTGATAGGATTGCCAACAGCTCCACCGTACATTCCTGAATGGAGGTCTCTATTAGGTCCTGTTACCTCTACTTCCACATAACTAAGCCCTCTAAGGCCTGTGCAGATGGAAGGCGCGTCATTGGAAATGATGCCTGTGTCAGAGATCAACACAATATCGGCTTTTAATTTCTCAACGTTTTCTTTGACGAAAACTCCAAGGTTTTCAGAACCGATTTCCTCTTCTCCTTCAATCATGAATTTCAAGTTGCAAGGAATGTCTCCAAAGCTATTCATTGATTCAAGAGCTTTGATATGCATGTACATTTGCCCTTTGTCGTCCGAAGCGCCCCTAGCGTATATCTTGCCGTCTTTGATTACAGGCTCGAATGGAGGAGAGTTCCATAATTCGTATGGATCCGCTGGTTGCACATCATAGTGTCCATATACCAATACTGTTGGTAGCGAAGGATCTATATTTTTTTCACCATAAACGATTGGGTGTCCAGCTGTGGGACAGATTTCCGCATGGTCAGCGCCAGCTGCGATTAATTTTTCTTTAACGAATTCCGCTGCTTCTTCCACATTGGTCTTGAACTTGCTGTCAGCACTTACAGAAGGAATTCTTAGAAGGTCGAATAATTCGTTAAGAAATCTATCTTTGTTCTCTTCGATGAATGATTTTATTTCTGAATGCGAATCGCTCATAGGGGTTTTTAAAGTTTTGGTAAAAAATTTAAAATGAAATCAAGCCTTAGCTTTATTGCTCGAATGTTGAGTCGGAAGCATATTATATGATTGACATGGATAGCTATGTCTATGCTGCAAATTCAAATTTTGCTTAACATTTTCCATGCCAATGCGATATGCTTGAGCGCGAGGGCTTTTACGCAAATTTAGAGAAATATTTTGTATTAGAAGCATGCCTAGGCTTGCTAGTTTGTTATTATTGTGATGTGATATTTTGATAAATAAAGAATAAGAAATAATTCTATAGATTTTTTTTCAAATTCATTTATGTCTCAAGATTCTTTTTTGATGTGATATTTATCATTATTAGGTGAGTTTTGAAGAATGAGTATGGCTTGTTTATTAACTTTATAACTAAATTATTGCCTTTTGCTTATTGAATATCTGAGAAAAATTAACTTTTAATGAAGTAACATTAAGGTGGGAATTTACTTTTTTTATCATGAGAAAATCTTTTAAATTAGCGACAAATACTCAAGAAAAAAGAAATTATTATGTCTGCAAAATATGATTTGATAGTAGTCGGCAGTGGCCCGGGCGGATATGTAGCTGCAATTAGAGCTTCGCAATTGGGCTTGAAAACGGCTATTGTTGAAAAATCCGAATTGGGTGGAATTTGCCTTAACTGGGGATGTATTCCGACAAAAGCTTTGTTGAAAAGCGCGCAAGTATATGAATACATCAAGCACGCTGAAGATTACGGTATCACTGTGTCTGAGTCGAAGCATGATTTTGATGCGATCATTAAAAGAAGCCGTGAAGTGGCTGGTGGCATGAGCAAGGGGATCCAGTTTTTGTTGAAGAAGAATAAAATCGACGTTATCAACGGTTTTGGAAAGATCAAGCCGGGGAAAGTTGTAGAAGTTTCTGCTGAAGACGGAGCTAAGACTGAATACTCTGCTGATCATATCATATTGGCGACAGGAGGAAGAGCTAGAGAACTTCCTAATTTGCCAATTGATGGTAAGAAGATTATCGAGTATAGAAAAGCAATGAGCCTTGAGAAGCAACCTGAATCTATGGTTGTAGTTGGCTCGGGTGCTATCGGTGTTGAATTCGCTTATGTGTACAACTCGTTGGGAACTAAGGTGACTATCGTAGAGTACTTGCCGAATATCGTTCCTGTAGAGGATGAAGAGATTTCTAAAGCATTGGAAAGATCGTATAAGAAAAGCGGTATTAAGATCATGACCAACTCTGAAGTTACTAATGTGGATACTTCTGGAGAAAAGTGTCAGGTTACTGTAAATACGAAAAAAGGTGAGAAAGTAATCGAAGCTGATGTGGTTCTTTCAGCGGTAGGTATTTCTACTAATATCGAAGGTATCGGTCTTGAGGACGTAGGTGTGATGACTGACAGAGGCAAGGTGATCGTAGACGATTATTACAAGACTAATATCCCTGGAGTTTATGCTATTGGTGATATTGTTCATGGTCCTGCTTTAGCGCACGTTGCTTCCGCTGAGGCGATTATCTGTGTTGAGAAGATCGCTGGCAAGAGCCCTGAGAAAATCGATTATAATAACATTCCTGGATGTACTTATTGCACTCCTGAAATCTCTTCTGTTGGATATACAGAAAAAGCGGCAAGAGAAGCCGGATATGATATTAAAGTTGGTAAATTTCCATTCTCAGCGTCAGGAAAAGCTAGCGCGGCTGGTGCTAAGGAAGGTTTTGTTAAGGTGATTTATGATGCTAAATATGGGGAGCTTTTAGGGGCTCATATGATTGGCAATAACGTTACTGAGATGATCACTGAAGCTGTTGTAGCAAGGAAACTGGAAACTACAGCTCATGAGATTTTAACAGCCGTCCACCCACACCCTACGATGTCTGAAGCATTTAAGGATGCTACTGAGGATGCTTATGATGAGGCGATTCATTTATAATACTTTATAAAATCATTATTAAAAAGGAGATCTGATGGTCTCCTTTTTTATTTTTATAGAAAATGTTTTTAATTTGATAGCCGAGAGTGAATCTAATTAAACGCCTATTGGCAACATTGAAAACATGGAGAAGAAGATTAGTTTAAGATTGGTAGTGGAAACTTTGTTGGCTTTAGTGTCCTTTGGTTTCACGCCTGTGCTCATCAAGTCAGTGTCGGCAAATCCTTATACGATAGGTATAGTTCGACTTTGCATAACGATGGTGTTGACGGGGATTTTTTTAGCATCATTTAAGGAAATAAAGGCTTTAAGTTTCAAGCAAGTGAAAAGCTTGGCTTTAATGGGTTTTTTGTTTGGAGCGCATTGGGTAACTTATTTCATAAGCATCAAGATTGGATCTGCTTCCATTGCTTTTTTAGGCTTATGCACTTTTGGCATACATTTGATATTGTTGGGTTGGATCATGAAGTTGAGAAAACCACAATGGAATGACTTCTTGGCTGTTGCCCTTGTGATATGCGGAAGCTTGATGGTGACGCCTGAATTCAGCTTGGAAAATAATCAGACTTTAGGTTTGTTGGTTGCGATTATAAGCGCTGTTTTTTTCGCTGGACTTCCTATTCTACAACAAAGAAATTCAGAAATATCGGGTTCTGTCAGAGCTTTTGGACAATATGGTTTTGCGCTTGTTTTGTTCCTTTTTACGCTTCCTTTGACAGAATGGGAATCATTGACCAAGTCTGATTGGATGGGGTTGGTCGCTCTTTCAGTAGTTTGCACATTTATAGCCCACACATTATGGGTTAAAGCGACTACGGAATTGCCAACTACTGTTTCGAGTATTATATATTATTTGACTTTGCCACTGGCTATGGGAATAAGCTATATGTTTTTGGGAGAGGAAATGACTCTGGAGAAAGTAGGGGGTGCTTTGCTGATTATAGTAGCTAATATTATAAGCATATTGCCAAAATTAAAATCAAACAAGACTCTTGAAGAGAAAAAAATAGAACAGGAAACTTTAGAGGAACGATAAACAAGAGAAATTATGACGATCACACATGAAAATGAATTTGTTGAAGTAGGGTATGAGAATGATTACGGTGTTATTCGATATAAAAAATATTGCCCGGATAAAGAAGATAGGGAAGCGATGCTTGCTCTACTTGAAGTAGTAAAGGAAAAGAAGTTTCAAAAGCATATGGCCAACCCTTCATTGATGGGAGTTGCTCCTGTGGAAACTCAGATGTGGATTGCTGAAGTGATCATGCCTGCTTTGCTAGAAGCTGGAGGTGGTGAGTATTACGCGGCTACTGTGATAGGCAAGGATGCTTTTGCCACTTTTGCTGTAAAGAACATGGAAAGAAACATGACTGAGGAAGATTTGAAATTGAGATTTTTCCCGTCTGAAGATGAAGCTTTCGCTTGGCTAGAGGAAGTTAAATAGCAATCAGGAAGAAGCTATCTTATGTTGGCTTCTTCCAAATTCAATTTTTTAGTTCTTTTCTTTTGATAATAATTTAATATCGGGTAAGATAATACCGAAAATAAGATAACGAGTGTTCCTATATAGAAACCGCCATTCATTTTTTCACTATCACCAATAATCCAGTAGGCTAGCATAATGCCGTATACAGGCTCAAGGTTTACGCTTAAGTTCATAGCGAATGGAGATATTCTTTTCATTAACTCCACAGATGCTGTATAAGCATATACAGTGCAGATCAAAGCCAATATTAGGATATAAGCGATATCATTAGTATCCATATTGAAATTTAATTCTCCATTTGCCGCAAAATTCTTCACATAAATCGGAGAGAATAAAATAGTGGATAGACAAGCTCCACTGATTTCATAAAAGGTGATCATAGTTGGGTGGTGCTTTTTCGCGAGCTTAGAATTGATAATAGTGAATAAAGCTGCAAGAATAGCCGCCATGACAGCCATGCCAAGTCCTATTGCATGATTGAATTCGAATAAAAATATGATGTAGAGACCTCCAATAACAAAAAGTCCTAAGATTACTTCAAAAGGCTTCACGGCTCTTTTGCTTATGATTGGGTCTAGTATGCTCGTCCAAAAAGCGCAAGTGGCGGCTCCGGCTAAAGTTACAGAAGCATTAGAAACTTCCGAGGAGGCAAAGAAAAACATCCAGTGCATGCCAATTAGAAAACCGGTCAAGATCATTTTTAAAGCGTTTTTCATCCCTATGTTGAAATTTTGCCTTTGGTAAAGCAATACCAAGGCAAGTCCAACAGAGGCGATGAAAGTTCTTAGAAATACGACTTCTATCGCAGGTATGCTGATTAGCACTCCCAACACAGCTGTAAATCCCCAGATGAATATTAGGAAATGCAGGTGAAGATAATCTCTAAGCATAAGGTGTATCGTTATTTAGGTACTCGAGTATATAGAAACACTCCAATAATTGCAAAAATTATATTTGGTATCCATACGGCCAGTATCGGATTAGTAGAGCCTGCTTCGGCAAGGCTTCGACTAAACATGAAGAAAATGATATAGATAAACGCAAGAACGAATCCTAGAGCTATTTGATAGCCTGTTCCTCCTCTGGCTTTTCTACTGGAAACGACCAAACCTATCAATGTCAAAATCACAACTGCGAAAGGAGACATGTATCGAATGTACTTTTCGATGCGGTATACTTTGACATTGTCGGCGCCTCTGCTTTCCAGATCGGCAATTTTTTTGTCAATTTCGTTAAGCGTCAAAGCTTCATAGAGTTTGTAATTGTTGGAGAAATATTTTGGAGTAAGATTCAGCGCTGAATCTAGTTTGTCTCCGTGAGTGAATATTTCTTGAGTTCCATTAATATCTCTGATTTCCCAATCAATGAATTGCCATTTTTTGATATCTTCATTCCATTTCATTCTTCTTGCGGAAAGCTTTGATATCAGTTGATTGCCGTCAATTTTTTCTAAAGTCACTTTGTATGCTTGATCAGAGTTTACATTGTAGCTTTTGAGATATAAATACGTGTCGGGAGAGACTTTAATATGAACATCGCTTTCATCGAAATGATATTTTCTTTTAAAGTATGTGGTTTCGAATGCTAGTCGATCTTTATTCGTGTTGGGAATGACCCAGCCATTGAGGTAAAAACTAGCGCTGGCAATGATACCTCCAGCAATCAAATAAGGAACCATAAGCCTTTTAAAGCTTATTCCGCTACTGAGTATCGCAATGATCTCAGTATGGCTGGCCATCTGAGAGGTCACATATACTGTAGTGATGAATACCATTAGCGGGGTGATGAAGTTTGCTATATACGGGGCAAAGTCCATATAATATCCTGCAATTTCGGCGAATCCCAGATTGTGTTGAATGAATTTGTGGTTTTTTTCGGTCATGTCGATTACTACAACGACAGCCACGATGATCATCACCACAAATACGTATGTTGTAAGCAATCGCTTAAGTATGTATCGGTCAAGAACTTTGAACATTTCTTTACGAATATATTGGCTCTAATTTAATTAAACGTTTAATCAAAATGATATCTACCGAAATTAGTTAAAAAATGAGTAGATAAAAAAAGAGAAGAGCAGATATTGCTCTTCTCGTAAATATTATGAAGCATGATTTGGAATTATAGCCTGCGGCTAACTTTTTCCACCATGATATTTTTCCATGAAGCGAATTCTCCGCTTATGATTTTCTCTCTAGCTTCTTTAACCAGCCATAAGTAGAATGTCAAGTTATGGATACTTGCGATTTGCGCTGCAAGAATTTCTTGAGATCTAACCAAGTGTCTCAAATAAGCTTTGCTGTAAAATGTGCTTACATATCCACCGATTGCTGGATCGATTGGCGAAAAGTCATCCTTCCACTTTTCATTTTTAATATTGATAATACCCTCGGAAGTGAATAGCATGCCGTTCCTTGCGTTCCTGGTTGGCATAACGCAGTCCAACATGTCCACGCCCAGAGCAATACTTTCAAGGATATTCGCAGGAGTCCCAACCCCCATCAAGTACCTTGGTTTTTCTTCCGGAAGAATGTTTGTGACAATTTCGGTCATTTCATACATTTTTTCAGCAGGCTCGCCTACTGAAAGACCTCCAATAGCATTTCCCGCTCTGTTTTTAGAAGCGATTACTTCAGCAGACTGCATTCTCAAGTCTTTGTAAGTGCTTCCTTGAACGATAGGAAATAATTCTTGATTGTATCCGTACAGAGGGTCTGTGCTGTCTACTCTGTCAATGCATCTTTGAAGCCATCTGTGTGTCATTTCCATGGATTCTCTTGCGTATTTGAAATCGCAAGGATATGGAGTACACTCGTCAAAAGCCATGATAATATCCGCGCCGATTTTTCTTTGAGTATCCATCACGTTTTCAGGCGTGAAAAGGTGTTTGGAGCCGTCGATGTGTGATTTGAAAGTAACGCCTTCCTCTTTGATCTTTCTTGTCCCTGACAATGAAAAAACTTGATAACCACCACTGTCAGTCAATATCGGCTTGTCCCAACCATTGAACTTATGAAGTCCTCCTGCTTGTTGAAGGATCTCCAATCCTGGTCTCAAATACAAGTGGTAAGTGTTCCCTAATATGATTTGAGCTTTGATATCTTCCTTAAGCTCTCTGGTATGAACAGCTTTTACTGTTCCCGCAGTGCCGACAGGCATGAAAATAGGCGTTTGGATAGTGCCATGATCAGTATTCAATTCGCCAGCTCTCGCTCTGCTTTTAGGGTCCTTGGCGTTTATTTCAAATTTCATCTATGGTAATTTCTTATTTCAATTTCTCTGCATTTGCAAAAATATGCTATTTAGAAACCATGTCCTAATTATTGCAATCCATTTGTTAAGAGGCTAAAAGTTGTTTCGCAAGTCTCTATGTCTCTTTAATATGTTTGCGCTGATTTTGTTTGCAAAGCTAAATTTTCCGATGTCTGTACTTTCTGTATAATTATTAATATGTCTTGATGATCAATTTGAAAAAGATTTGCTAATATTATAGGCTGAATTATTAGAAGAGTAAGTGTGTATGCAGATTTTGTTTATAGTTTTTTTAGTTAGCGGGCTAGCTTATTTGCTGTTTGCTTTGCGATTTTTTCTTCCTCTAGCATTTAAAAAAGGCGATACGGATTCAAGCAATGGTGGAGAAAGCGGATTGAGTTTGATTGTGGTTGTTCATGACCAATTTGAGCCATTGAAAGAGTTTTTGGATATGATGTCGCTTCAGTCGATGAAAAACTTTGAAGTTATAGTGGTTGATAATTGCTCCAACGATGAGACTTATGATTTTTTGCTCGAAAAGAAAAAGCATCAGGACAATTTGAAAGTAGTCACTTTGAAGCAAGTCCCGGAGCACTTGAGTAGTTACAAGTACTCTTTGACGCTTGGAGTGAAGGCGGCGGATTATGACAGAGTGTTGGTGACGGAAGTGAATTGCAGGCCTGAATCCGAAAAGTGGCTTGAAAAATACGACAAAGGCTTTGATGACAAGACGAATTTTGTCCTAGGATATAGTCGCAAGATGGATGGAGTTTCTAAATTATTATGGTTTGACAATGTCATGGATCAAGCGATGATGATGTCGATGGCTGATCAAAATCGACCATACAAAGGAGATATTTGTAATATTGGCTTTAGAAAAACGTTCTATTTAGGAAAGAATGTGTATAGCGCTTGGCAAGGGCTGATTGGCGGCGAAGGAGAGCTGTTGATCAATAGTTTCGCCAAAGGCAAGGATACAAAGGCGCTTTTTGGAGAGCCTTTTATGCTTCAATATTCACCAACGAGTAAAAAAGATTATATAAAACAAAAAATTTACCAAATTCATTTAAGTAAATTTTTTAAATTTAAAGACAAATTGAGACTTAGTGCATTTTTTCTTTCAAAAGTGCTGTTTTGGTCTTTGTTAATTATATTGCTCGCTCTGCGATACAAAACTATTGAGGTAATGGGCTGTTATTTGGGTATAATGGTTTGTTTGACGGTCGTAGGAGGTGTTGGAATTAGAAGGGTAGACGGAAAACTTAAGGCGTGGATGTGGCCAGTCTTTGACTTACTTCATACCGTTTATTATGCGTATATCTGCATTCGGGCGTTTTTTTCAAAAGAAATTAAATGGAGTTAGGCAACAAACAATTTTCGGCAAAAGCTTTGGAGGATTTCAAGCTTATAGACAGAGCGGTCCAACACGAGGACCAGCAAGCCTATGGCGACCTCATGAAGCGCTACAGAAAGCCAGTATATCATATGATATTGAAAATGATCCGCAATGTCGACGACGCAGAGGACTTGACAATTGAGGCATTTGCCAAGGCTTTCAAAAATCTTCATAAATTCAAGAAGGATTATACGTTTAGCACATGGTTGTTCAGAATAGCGACGAACAATTCCATTGACTTTATTCGAAAGAAAAAGCTGGATACCATGAGCATTGACTCGACCTTCAAGGATGATAATGGAGATACGGTAAGTATTGATGTGAGGGACAATAATCTGAATCCGCAGGAAGAAGCGATCAAGAGCCAAAAGATAGAGTTGGTTCAAAATTTCGTTACAAAGCTGCCTCCAAAGTACCAAAGATTAGTGAAGTTGAGGTATTTTGACGAGCTTTCGTACGATGAGATTGCTAAAACCCTTGACGCGCCTTTGGGAACTGTCAAGGCACAACTTCATAGAGCGAGGGAATTGATGTACGATATTGTCAAAGGCAAGGAACAACATATATAGCTCGTAAACAGCTATTGTAAATGATATTGAGTGAGCGATAGGTTGATTATCGTTCACTTTTTTTATTTTTGCCGAATCTTAATCTGGCAGAAGGATTGAGGAAGCTATATAAAATAAAGATATTGGTAATGAATGGAGTAGATTTAATCATCAAGTATTTTCCTGACTTGACAGATTTGCAAAAGCAGAGATTTGAGGAATTGGGACGTTTGTATCCGGAGTGGAACGATAAGATCAATGTGATATCCAGAAAGGATATCGATCAACTTTACACTAGGCATATTCTTCATTCATTGGCTATAGCTAAAGTTATTAATTTCAAGCCCATGACGACTTGTTTGGATGTCGGAACGGGTGGTGGATTCCCAGGTATTCCTTTGGCGATTATGTTTCCGGATTCTGATTTTCATATGATCGATTCTATTGGGAAAAAGATAAGCGTGGTGAATGGCATCATAGAAGCGTTGGATTTGCAAAATGCCGAAGGCGAGCAGATTCGAGCCGAGCAAATACATGATCATTATGATTTTGTGATCAGCAGAGCTGTGACACGCCTCAAGCCATTTTATCAGTGGATTAAAAATAATATCAGCAGAAACTCTTTCAATGATCTTGATAATGGCATCTTGTATCTGAAAGGCGGAGATTTGAGAGAAGAGATGAAAGAAGCAAAGAAGAAATATACGCTTTATGACATCAACGACTTCTATGATGAAGAATTTTTTGATACTAAAAAGGTCGTTCACGTGCCAATTGTGAATTAGATTTGTCTAGATAAAATGAAAAAATTATCCCTTCAATGATCAAAAGATTGTTGAAGGGATTTTTTTATGAATGCTTTCGGAGAATATTTTGTAGGGAAAAAAGAAGTTGGGACAAATCTCGTTCTTTAGGAATAAAGAGTGTAAATTGCGGTCTTTAGATAAAGTCTAAATAAAATTACAATGAGGCAGAAAACAATAGCTGATATGAAAGTAGGAGAAAAGGCAGTGATCGCTGGCTTTAAAGAAGACCTTCTTTCGCTAAAATTGCTTGAAATGGGTTGTTTGCCCGGCGAAAAAGTGGAAATGTCGCTTGTCGCTCCTTTAGGGGATCCCATAGCCGTGACCGTTTCTAATTATCAATTGTCTCTGAGAAGAGATGAGGCGTCAATCATTTACATCGAAGATTAAAGAGTATTAATGGAGTCCGTAGCAAATACTGAGGTAAAAGAAATAAGCAAAGTGTTCTATAGAGTTGCGTTGATAGGCAATCCTAATGCAGGAAAAACGTCTTTATTCAATCATTTGACTGGATTGAATCAGAAAGTTGGCAATTTTCCGGGAGTGACTGTTGATAAGAAAACAGGAGTGATGACGAGCCCGGAAGGGAAAGTTTGCCATATCATAGACTTGCCGGGGACATATAGTATTTATCCTCGATCGTTGGATGAAAAAGTTGTTTTCGACTCGCTGAGTGATAGACAAGGGAATATCGACTTGGCAGTAGTGGTTGTTGACGCATCCAACTTGAAGAGAAACTTGCTTCTGCTTACGCAAATCAAAGATTTGGGGCTTCCTACGATCGTAGTGCTTACGATGAGAGACTTGCAGGAAAAGCATGGTGAAAAACTCAATATCGTGCAACTTGAGCGCAAGCTAGGAAGTCGCATCATTCCAGTTAACGGACGAACTGGTGAAGGTGTAGATGCTTTGAAAAGCTTGTTTGATAAAGATATTGATTTTGAGAACAAAACGTTTTTCGATGTAAATGAATATGCGAATGAGTTTACCGTAGGGATAAAAGAAAAGTTCAATATTGAAAATGACTATTTAGCTTATCAATACGGACATCAGTATCAGAGTTTGCCGAAACTATCCCCTTCTGAGAAACTATATGTGGAGAAATTAGTGGATTCCACAGGTTTTGATACGAAGGTTCTTCAGTCTAAGGAAACAATAAAGAGATATCAGCTTATAAGCGATATTTTAAAAACATGCTTAAGCCAAAGAAAAGAGTCGGAGCCATTGCGTTCTTTCACTCATAAATTGGATAAGATTTTTACACATAAAGTTTATGGGTACGCAGTTTTCTTTGTCTTGTTGACATTGATTTTTCAAGCCATGTTCGAATGGTCGAGCGTTCCTATGGATTGGATTGATGGAATGTTTGCGACTTTGAGTGAGAAAGTAGCTGAGTGGCTCCCAGATGGACCTTTGAATAATTTGCTTACGGAAGGAATAATTCCGGGGATAGGTGGAATTGTTATTTTCATCCCCCAGATTACTATTTTGTTTGCTTTTATCACCATACTTGAAGAATCTGGCTATATGGCTAGAGTTGTGTTCTTGATGGATAAAATAATGCGCAAATTCGGTCTGAATGGAAGAAGCATAGTGCCTCTGGTTTCAGGAGTAGCTTGCGCTATCCCTGCGGTTATGGCTTCTCGAAGCATTGAAAACTCTAGAGATCGTTTGATAACAATATTGGTAGTGCCGCTAATGAGCTGTTCTGCCAGATTGCCTGTGTATGCAATATTGATTGCTTTAGTGGTTCCAGAACAGAAAGTATTAGGAGTTTTCAATGTGCAAGGTCTTGTGTTGATGGGACTTTACCTGCTTGGTTTCGTGGCGGCATTGGTATTTGCTGCTATTTTTAGAAAGTTTCTAAAAGTAAAAGAAAGATCGTTTTTGGTGATGGAGTTGCCGAATTATAGGGTGCCTAGATGGAAGAATGTAGGAGTTACAGTTTATGAAAAAGGACAAACTTTTGTTTTCGAGGCAGGTAAGATCATTTTAGCGATTTCTATTATTCTTTGGGTATTGGCAAGCTATGGACCTGGGGACAAACTGGAAAATGCTGAAAAATATGTAACGGAGCAAGTGGAGAATAAAGGACTTGACGAGAATCAAATAGAAGATAAAGTAAATTCATACAAGCTTGAACATTCTTACGCGGGACAACTTGGCAAATTCATCGAGCCGGTGATCAGACCATTGGGCTATGATTGGAAAATAGGAATAGCGTTGTTGACATCATTTGCGGCCAGAGAGGTTTTTGTAGGAACAATGGCAACGATTTATTCCATTGGCTCTAAGGCTGAGGACGATGGAACGATAAGAGATCGTCTAAGATCTGAAGTGAATCCAAAGACAGGCGAGCCTGTTTATACGAAAGCTGTAGCCTTTTCTTTATTGATATTTTATGCATTCGCTATGCAATGCATGAGTACATTGGCAATTGTAAAAAGAGAAACGAAAAGTTGGAAATGGCCGGCATTTCAAATGGTGTATTTGACATTGTTAGCGTACGGTTCTGCTTTTGTCGTGTACCATATTTTCTCATAAGCTATGAAACAACAAAGCAATGTTGAATTGTTTTTCATAGCTATTGTGCCAGATGAACCTGTTCAAGGCGAGATTATGGCTTTGAAAAATGAAGTTTATGAAAAATTCGGTAGCAAGGGGGCTTTACGCTCTCCCGCGCATATCACTTTGCATATGCCTTTCAAGTGGAAAGTATCGAAGATGGAATTGCTGGAAAAATCCTTGCAATTGACGGCATTGGAATGCGATTCATTCTTGCAGCAATTGGATGGCTTTGACGCCTTTGATCAGAGAGTTATTTTCGTGGATGTCATGGAAAATCCGATATTGAGAGAATTGCACAGCAAAGTGTCAAGGTGCATGAGGACGAAGCTTAATATGATGAATGCCGATTATAAAGCAAAAGGTTTTCACCCTCATGTCACGATAGCATTTCGGGATTTGAAAAAGAGTGTTTTCAAGGAAGCTTGGCCTGAATTTGAATTTAGAAAATATAATGCTTCGTTCAATGTTGGAAGCTTTGAGTTATTGAAGCACAATGGCTCTGGATGGGAAGTTTATCGAAGATTTCCTTTTGGGGATGATTAACTATAACTTTTCGCTGAATAATTTCGTATCTTGCAATGGTAACCTATAGTAGAAAAATTGAATGTTGAGAATTTTCCGTACCATATTGTCCGTATTTGTGATTGTTTTCGTGTTGGCGGGAACAATTGGAGTGGCTGAATTCGGCCATATATGCGGAGGCTCTGCGGATTATTCATTGTTTACTGAAGCCAGTGGTTGTTGTGGAACAACTGAAGAAGTTACAGTTTTCACTTCAACAGACTCTTGCCATTCAGGCGGTTGTTGTCATTTTACTTCCGAATATTGGGGAGTGAAGTTTGATTTTTTTCAACAATTCACGGGATTTGACTTTTCACTTTATTTTATACCAGCTTTCTCCTTTAGCGATTTAGTAGCGAATTTGGCAGTTGAAGCTGATTATATCAATGGGTTTTCTGATAGCTCTCCTCCCCCCAAGTTGCATGGTAGAGGAATGCTAGCCGCATACTGCACATATTTAATTTAGAATATTCTCTTACATCCTCTTTTCAGAGGAGCTTAGCATTGTCTTTTTTAAGGTGTGATTTTTCGCATTTCAATTATTTGAACATGTTAATGCTAAGACATCTTCGCGATATTTCATCGCAAATTTTATAGTAAAAGGTAATGTTATGATTATGACTTAGCCGTGTCGGCTTTAGTCAAGCATGCCTTTTGGTTTCGGAATAGTTAAGAGAAAAATACATGAATTATATATTTAGAATATTAGCATCATTGTTATTTGTGACAATGTTGAATCTTAATGCTAGTGCTCAATCATCCAAAGTAATGATGCACATTATGGATGAAAAAAAGGAAAGTTTGGCGGGAGCGAATGCGATTAACAAATCAAATGGGGATATTCAAGTATCGAATGCCGATGGAATGATAATGTGGGAGAGTCTTGATATAGGAGATACCATTGTAGTTAGTTTTATCGGGTTTGAGGAGCAAAGTCTAGTCTTTGGTGGAAAGCAGGAAATGCATGTGATGATGAAGGCTGGACTTGGACTTGACGAAGTTGTAGTGAAAGGGAGCACAACTTATATGGATAAACTTGAAACTTCGCAAGTAGAAACGATAACGTCAAGCGAGTTGAAAAAGGCTGCATGTTGCGATCTGTCGGAAAGCTTTGAAACAAATGCTTCGGTGGATGTTGGTCAAAGCGACGCGGCTACGGGATCCAAGAAAATTCGATTTTTAGGTCTTTCAGGAAAATATACCCAATTGCAAGTGGAGAATATTCCTTCATTAAGAGGACTGAGCGCTCCATATGGATTGTCGTATATTCCGGGGACTTGGGTGGAAAGCATAGATGTTAGCAAGGGTGCAGGTTCCATTGAGAATAGTTATGAGGCAATGACTGGTCAAATCAATGTTCGATTGATTCAAGCGGAAAATACAGAAGGCCTTTATTTCAATTTGTATGGGAACTCGTTTGGTAGAATGGAAGCCAACATACATACATCGACAAATTTGAACGATAAACTAAGCAGCTCATTGCTTATTCATGGCGATTATATGGGGAATGAGCTGGAAGGAAACAATGACGGCTTCATGGATTTGCCTAAAAGCAAAAACTTCAATGTGCTTAATCGCTGGAAGTATAAGAGTGATAAATTTGTTTCTAACTGGAACTTTCAAGTCTTGACCGATGAAAAAGTAGGAGGTCAGTTGGGTTATGACAAATCAATGAATCATAGTTCGTCTGATTTGTATGGTATTTATTCCAAGACTAATAAAGCCAGCTTTTTTGGTAAAAGTGGTTTTAATGACCTTTTTGGAAATTCTGATTGGCAAGCTGCTGTATTTTATAATTTGGATTATACTGAACTGGAAAGCTATTATGGTCGAAGAGACTATGATGCTGATCAATTTTCAGCTTTCTTTAACGGATTTGTCATCAAGAAGATGAACTACGGACTTGATCAGTTGAAGGTTGGAGTGAATTATTCTTTTGACCAATTTGACGAGCAATTGGGGAGCTTGGATTCCGAAGGAGATTATTTATACCTTGACCGTGTGGAAAGAGTTTACGGAGCATATGGAGAGTGGACTCATTCGTTTAATCAAAAGTTCTCCAGCGTAGCAAGCGCAAGATATGATTACAACAGCCTTTATGGTGGTCAGTTTATACCGAGATTGCATTTGAAATACAATGCTGCAGAGAATACGGTGTTGAGAGCGAATGCTGGAAAAGGTGTAAGAACTCCGAATCCAATCGCTGAAAACACGCAAGTATTGGTGTCAAGTCGAGATGTTGTGATGAACGACTTGGATCAAGAAGTTTCTTGGAACTTTGGAACGAGTTTGCAACAAGAGTTTTCGATGTTTGGAAGTTCGGCTTCATTTGTCATGGACTATTATTATACTTTTTTCGAAAATCAACTCGTGGTCGATATGGATACTGATGCTAGCAAGGTGATTTTTTCCAACTTGGACGGAGATGCTGGAGCGCATAGCTTTCAAGCGGAGTTGGCTTTTTCACCACTAAGTGATTTGAGTGTTAAGACAGCATATAAATATTACGATGTCACGACGACTTTCAATGGAGAGTTAGAGCAAGTGCCTTTAGTCGCTAAGCATAGATACTTTTTGAACTTAGGCTATAGTTTGTTTCAGGACAAAGTTAAGATTGATTGGACGGGGAATTATATAGGCAGCAAAAGATTGCCTCATACTACTGAAAATCCAGAAGCTTATCGACTGGATGATACTTCGCCTTCCTACTTTACGATGAATGCGCAAATAAGCTATGCACCTAAAGATAAACTGGAGTTCTATCTTGGAGGGGAAAATTTAACCAATTATAAACAAGAAAACCCAATATTGTCCTCTGAAGATCCTTTTGGTGATAATTTCGATGCCTCTATGAATTGGGGACCGATTACAGGAACAATGATTTACGCTGGCTTGAGATGGAGATTGCTTGAATAATAGATGGAAAATGGTTTCTAGCTTATGATTAAGTGTTATGCTTTAGAGAGGACGCTTATTCATGATTTCTTCACTTAATAGGTGTATATTAAGAACTTAAAGGAGTTTCATTATATCAATAATGGAACTCCTTGTTTTTTGCGAAATAAACACATGGCTCAAGAGTTTCCTATTAGCAGGAATTTTCCCTTGTTGAATCGAAAATTATGGATATATTTGCCTTTTTAAAGGATATTGGCTCAGATGCGAATAATATGATGTATCGGAGAGCTTAGAGTTGTAAGATAAAAGAAAAAAAATGGCTTGGTTTAATAGAAAAGACAAAGGAATACAGACGCCTACATCGGACAAAAAAGATTTGCCGGAAGGATTATGGTACAAGTCACCAAGTGGAAAAATTCTGCATACACGCGAATTGCAGCAGAATGCTTATGTATGTCCTGATGATAATTACCACGTGAGAATAGGCTCCAAGGAGTATTTTGAAATATTGTTTGACAACGACGAATTCGAGGAATTGGATGCTGAGATGAGTTCTGCGAATCCGCTTGAGTTCCAAGACACAAAACCTTATCCTAAGAGAATCGAAGCTTCTCAGAAGAAAACAGGACTTAAGGATGCTGTAAGAACAGGCGTTGGCAAAGTAAATGGCCATGACTTGGTGGTGTCTTGCATGGATTTTAGCTTTATTGGCGGATCTATGGGATCTGTTGTTGGAGAGAAGATTGCTAGAGGTATCGAGTACTCTTTGAAAAACAATATACCGTTTATGATGATTTCAAAGTCGGGAGGAGCTCGTATGATGGAAGCAGGACTTTCATTGATGCAGATGGCTAAAACTTCAGCGAAGCTTGCTCAGCTTAGCGAAGCGAAGATCCCTTATATTTCTTTGATGACTGACCCTACGACGGGTGGAGTTACAGCTTCATACGCTATGTTGGGTGACTTCAATATCGCAGAGCCTAACGCTTTGATCGGATTTGCTGGTCCAAGGGTGATCAGAGAAACAATAGGAAAAGATCTTCCAAAAGGTTTCCAAAGATCGGAATTCTTGTTGGAGCATGGATTTTTGGATTTCATAGTTGACAGAAGAGAGTTGAAATCAAAAATAGCTTCATTGCTATCTATGCTGGGATTTTAGTTTGTCACGGAATTTGAGTTGTAGAATGCGAGGCTTAGCCTCTATTAAAATATTTATTTTAATTTAATTACTAACCATTTTAACATTATAGTTAAATGACTTCAATTATTATCACTGCGATAGTAGCGTTTACGTTGATTATCCTTATGCTAGTAGTGATCTTGTTGTTTGCTCAATCCAAGTTGGTGCAATCAGGAGATGTTAAGATCACTATCAATGGCGAAAAAGAAATCGTCACAGCAGCAGGGTCAACGCTACTAAACACACTATCTGCGCAAAAGATATTCTTGCCGTCCGCTTGTGGTGGTGGAGGTACTTGCGCGATGTGTAAATGCCAAGTTCTTGATGGTGGCGGAGATGTGTTGCCTACTGAAGAGGGACACTTGAGCCGTACTGAACAAAAAGAGAAAGTGCGTCTTTCATGTCAGGTCAAAGTTAAGAATGACATGGATATTCAGATTCCTGAGGAGGTGTTTGGTATCAAGAAGTGGGAATGCGAAGTTGTTTCTAACTATAACGTTTCTACATTTATCAAAGAGTTCGTAGTGAAGCTTCCTGAAGGGGAGACGATGGATTTCGAAGCTGGTGGATACATCCAGATTGACGTGCCGGAGATCACTGTTAACTTTAAGGATATGGATATCACTCCTAAGCCAGAGTTGAATCACCCTTCTGACGTTTACCAGTCGGATTGGGACAACTTCGGTATGTGGGATCTAGTGATGAAAAATGACGAGCCTATCTATAGAGCATACTCTATGGCGAATCACCCTGCTGAAGGTAGCATCGTAATGTTGACTATTCGTATCGCGACTCCGCCATGGGATAGAACTAGCAATAGATTCATGGATGTTAATCCAGGTATTTGTTCTTCATATGTATTCTCTAGAAAGCCGGGAGATAAAGTAATGGTTTCAGGACCTTACGGAGAATTCTCTATCAACCCGACAGAAAGAGAAATGGTTTATATCGGTGGTGGTGCAGGTATGGCTCCATTGAGAGCGCAAATCTTCCACTTGTTCCATACGGAAAAAACAGGACGTAGAGTGCAGTATTGGTATGGTGGTCGTTCGAAGAAGGAATTGTTCTATGTTGACCACTTCCGTAAGATCGAAGATGAATTTCCTAATTTCCAATTCAACATCGCTCTTTCTGAGCCTCTTCCTGAAGACAACTGGAAAATTAAGAAGCAGTTAAGCGACAAAGACGGTGACGGTTATACAGGTTTCATTCACCAAGCGCTTTATGATAACTATTTGAAGGATCACGAAGAGCTTGACGAAGTTGAGTTTTATCTATGTGGACCTCCAATGATGAATGCCGCTGTATTGAAGATGTTGGATGATCTAGGTGTGCCACCAGAAAATATCAGATTTGACGACTTCGGAGGTTAATCCAAAGAATTTTATACTTATATTAATGCTAAAGCCATCCAGATTATTTGGATGGCTTTTTTAATTCCCATACAATGATTATAACAAAATCCGAATAGCTAATGAGTATTTTTAGAATTTGATCGGAATCAGATTTTTAGAGAAATATTGAGTGGCTTTTCTTCTCCAATAATCGTAATATGAAATACAAACGACTGTTTATTGGTGAATTTTTAAAATAAATACATTTTTTATGGAGGGATATATTGATTTTTTAAATACGGTAATGGATTCTTATGAACTTGATAAAAAAAGGCCTTCGCTTTCGAAAAAAAATGTTGCGGTGATAGACGATTTGATGTCAGGCCAGAAAGAATCTTGGAAGACAGAGGTGAATGGCGAGAATGGAGAAATCTTGATTGTAGAGATTTATGTTTTGAAGGAAAAAGATGGCGTATTGAAGCCGGGAGTTTGCTATGAATATTCTCAAAACGGTGAGGCAAGTCTGAAGAAGGACTGCAAGGCTGCTGAAGTCAATGCCTTGAATCATCATGATGATCCGTTTGGTTTGAGGATAGGAGATTTTTGCAGCTTAAGAGCGATCAATTCATTGTTGCTTGAGTTGAGACTGGAAGACAAAGAGAATGGTTTTGCTGTGGATTTATTTTTGGAAAATAGGCATCAAAAGTCTAATGAAGCTTGGGTGAAGCCTGCTGAGTCTAATACGGTTTATGCTATTCAAGATGGTTTGGCAGAAGGGTTCGTTGTAATCGAAGAGCAGAGAATAGAGATTTTTGGAAGCGTGACACAGCAACATAGCTGGCTTTAGGCTACATGCGCTTAAAGCCAAATATTGGAAACTCTATTTTTAAGCTTATTTGGCTATTCTTGTTATTAATGGCACTTTTTGCTGTAAATTATTTATTTAATTTTAATTTATTTTTTAAAATTTTCATATTGATTTCAATAATATCTATTTTCAATAACAGATTAAAACAGAAGTTGAATAGTGGGAAATATGAAATTGAAAGAAGAAAATTTTTTATTCGTTAAGGTTAGACATTTTTTAATATTAGTTATTCTTCCGCTTTTTTTATTTACAATTTCTTTTCAAGCTCTTGGCTCTGCCGATGAAGAAAAGATGTTGGAAAAAAAAGCGGATTTTATTTTTCAATTGGCTAAGGATGTGCAGTTTTCTCAAGATTTGGGCAGCACTTATAAGATTGGTTTATTAGGCCGATCCAGAGAGATTAAGAGCTTGTTCAAGCTGTTGGAAGAAAAGAATGAAAACGGCTTGAAAGTCAATGGCAAATCCGTTGAGTTTTTTCATTTTAGAAGATATAAAAAAGTAAAGCCAGTGAATTTGCTTTACTTATCCGCTGATGAAAAAGTGAAATTTGGAGACTTGCAAGATAGATTGGGAGATGAGGTCCCATTTTTTATAGTGACCGAAGATTATCCTTTTGGCACCTCTATGTTCAATATTACTTTTGATGAAGAGGATAATTTAATTTATGAACTGCAAGAGAATATATTTGAGAGGAAACAGGCAATACTTAGCAAAAGCTTGCTAAGCTCTCCAAAAAGAATAAAAACCTTTGATGCATGGGAACAAAAATTCAATAAGGTGAATGCCATGCTTAAAGAAGAAAAAAAAGTAACAGAGGTGCAGAAAGAGCTTATTGATGATCAAACAAAAGAGATCACCGAGAAGTCTGGCGTAATCAAGGAAAAAGATCAAGAATTGCATAATCATCGCGTTGTACTGGCTGTGATATTGTTCTTTTTGTGTATTATCGGTGGGATGTCCTACTGGCTATATAGATTAAACATTTCCAGAAAGGAAGCCTTGGCTGAGGTAAAAAAGAAGAATAAAAATATTTTGAGCAGCATCAATTATGCTCGTCGTATTCAAGAGGCTATGTTGCCTCCAAGAAAGGATATAGAATCAAGGTTTGGAGAGATTTCCTTGATGTTCAAGCCAAAGGACATTGTTAGCGGAGACTTTTACTGGTATATGAATGATGAGAGCAAGACTATGCTGGCTGTAGCTGATTGCACTGGACATGGAGTGCCGGGCGGGTTCATGAGCATGCTTGGAAGCGAGTTATTGAATAAAGTTTCTAGATTGGTGGAATGGAACAAGCCTGAGAATTTGTTGACCCAGGTGGATAATGATATTAAGCGTAATCTTCGCAAAGAAGGTGCTGAACAAACCTCCGACGATGGAATGGATATTTCTTTACTGAGCTTTAATTCTGATTTGTCTAAGGTGTTTTTCAGTGGAGCGAACAACCCTTTGTTATTGATAAGAGGCAATGAAGATTTTTTATTCAGAGGGACAAAAAGAGGGTTAGGAGGTTCGAAAAGAAATAAAAAAGAGTTTGAAGCTGAATCCATTGATCTACAAAAAGGAGATGTTTTGTATATGTTTACTGATGGCTTTCAAGATCAATTTGGCGGACCGGACAATAGGAAATTTATGAGGAAAAAACTGTGCTTGCTGTTGAAGGAAATTTCCTCAATGCCTATGAAGCAACAAGAAGAAAAGTTGGCGAGTGAGTTTGATAGCTGGAAAGGAACTGGAAAACAAATGGATGATGTTACAGTCCTTGGCATGAGAATATAAATTGTTTTTGACTGGAATTGCAAAGCCTAAAATGATTCATTCATTTTAGGCTTTTTTTATGCAGAAGAATTGCATTCTGAGATTGGTCAATAACCGAAAAGCCGAAAAGAAGAGCGGATACATATTTATTCTCCTAATAGAAAAGTTTGATAATAATTTTTTCTAGACAATCTCAATATGACTGACTTTAAAGGTAATGAGGGAGTAACTAATAGGAATTGAGGTATTTACGTTTTTGAATAATGAGCTTTGGATGAATATAGATGCTAATTTTTATAATGTTTTTTAAACAAAATATTTAATAAATCTATTTTCCCTATAGCCATATTGGTTTATGGTAATAAATATTTGAATTAGGTGTAGATTTTTCATGTGGGAATCAATTGACCATATTTTCAAAAGCTCATCAGAGGATACAGAAACGATGAAACAACTTTTCGGCTATTTCCTTATTGCCGGAGGTTTTGTGTTTGCAATCGTTTTAGGAGTTACATTTTATATTCTAAGAAAGTTCAAGGTATCTGATCATTCCAAGCAACATTTTGATACGCATGAAAGCCATAAGGTTGAGTACTTAACTATTGGCTTTGCATCGGTGCTTGTGGTTTCTTTTTTGGTGCTGGCTATAGGAGCAATAAACAAGATACAAACACCGATCCCAGAAGGAAAAGAGCCTGATATAATCATTACAGGACATCAATGGTGGTGGGAGATAAATTATCCCTCAGAAGGTGTAGTGGCTGCCAATGAGCTGCATATTCCTATAGAAAAAAGACTTTTGGTCAGATTGGAGTCAAAAGATGTAATTCATGATTGGTATGTTCCTGCATTGGGTAGAAAGATGGATATGATTCCTGGGCAGTCGAATTATGTCTGGATGCAAGCTTTGGAGCCGGGGCATTATGACGGAGCTTGCAATGAGTATTGCGGAGCCCAGCATGCTTGGATGAGAATATTGGTTGTGGCTCATGAGCAAAACGAATACGAAAAATGGCTTGCGGATCAAAAGAAGAAAGCTTCGATACCACAAACGGCTTTGCAAAAAAAAGGAGCGAAGATATTTCAAGACAAAGTCTGTTCAAATTGCCATGCGATTCAAGGAACTGGAGCTGTTGCTGGGATTGGACCTGACTTGACGCATTTGGGGAGTCGAGAAACATTGCTTGGGGGCAAGTTAAGAAATGGTCCCGGAAGTTTAAAAGATTGGCTAAGAGACCCTCAAAAAGTTAAGCCAGGCGCTCATATGCCTGATTTTCTTTTTACTGAAGAAGAGCTCAATGCTCTGACTGCGTATTTATATAATTTAAAATGACATCATGGATGGAAGGATATAAAAGAAATATGATTCCAGAGCCTGAAACGCCATTGCCATCGATAAAAACAGGCTATGGTTTATTGCAATGGCTGTCAAGCACTGATCATAAGCAGTTGGGGATAATGTACCTGTGGATGGCTTTGTTCTTTTTTCTTGTAGGAGGAGCGGAAGCCATGTTGATGCGGGCTCAATTGGCCCTGCCCGAATTGAACTTGCTAGGACCAGAAGTGTACAATCAACTGTTTACCATGCATGGGACTACGATGGTTTTTCTTGTGTTGATGCCTACGCTAATCGGATTGGGTACGTATTTTCTTCCTTTGATGATTGGTGCGAATGAAATGGCTTTTCCAAGACTGAATGCCATGAGCCTTTGGATCACGCTTTTAGGAGGTTTGTTATTGAATTTTAGTTATTTGGCAGGGGGAGCGCCAGATGCAGGTTGGTTTAGTTACGCGCCCTTGAGTGAAAAAAATTACTCTTTTACTCCCGGACTGGATTATTACTCAATTGGCTTGATTGTCACAGGAATCGGAAGTATAGGAGCTGCGCTTAATTTCATTGTCACTACGATTACCATGCGAGTGAAAGGCATGAAGATGAATAAGCTGCCATTGTTTGTATGGATGGTGTTCTTTAATAGCTTTCTGATACTAGGAGCATTTCCATTATTGAATGCGGGTCTCTTTATGCTGTTGTTGGATAGGCAATTGCAAGCGCACTTTTTCTTGCCGGCGACAGGAGGCTCTGCGGTTCTCTGGCAACATGTATTTTGGGCATTTGGACACCCTGAGGTGTATATTTTAGCATTGCCTGCGTTTGGAATTATTTCGGAGGTAATACCGGTATTTAGTCGTAAGAAAATTTATGGATATGTGACTCTTGCCGCGAGCACTGTGTTTATAGCTTTATTGTCGTTTGGGGTTTGGGCGCATCATATGTTCGCAGTTGGGCTTGGAAACCCCGTAAACACTTTCTTCTCTGCGGCAAGCATGTTGATAGGAATACCAACAGGAATAAAAGTAATCAACTGGACAGCCACGATGTGGGGAGGAAGAATTTTCTTTTCAACATCCATGTTATTCGCAGTGGCCTTTTTGATAGATTTCACATTAGGTGGCTTAAGCGGAATTGCTTTCGCTATTGCTCCGATAGATTGGCATATTACTGATACATATTTTGTGGTAGCTCATATACATTATGTGTTTTTGGGAGGCACATTGTTTGCTTCTTTCGCGGGCATATATTATTGGTTTCCAAAAATTAGCGGTAAGATGCTGTCTGAAAAGTTGGGACAGTGGCATTTTTGGCTTTTTCTTATCGGTTTTAATATGACCTTTTTAATTCAGCACTTGCTGGGCTTGTTGGGAATGCCTCGTAGGGTGTATACTTATCCGGATTTGCCTTATTACGGTTCTATGAATTTCATAGCAACGATGGGAGCAGTATTAATGATGATCGCTATGTTGATATTTATTTTTAATATTTTTCATAGTCTGAGAAAGGGAATGAAAGCTTCTTCAAATCCTTGGTACGCTTGGACGATTGAGTGGTTCGCTTCTTCTCCGCCAAGTTTGAAAAATTTTGATGAACTGGATGAAGTCAAAACTTCCAGGCCTCTTATAGATTGGGAAAAAACAAATCAAAGAAATGATGGTGAATGAATCGGCAATAAGGTACAAACAATCAAGATTGATGATTCAATTGCTTTTGGCATCAGAGGCTTTGTTTTTCGCAGCTTTGATTATTGCCTTTGTGTATTTTAGGAATTTATCCATGGATTGGAGCGAATCTTCAAAGCATCTGCAGGTAGAAAGAACAGGTTTCTTTTCGATTTTCTTGTTTGCAAGCAGTGGTACGATAGCATTATGGTCCAATGCGCTTAGGAAAGGCAAGGATAAGTTGGCGCTTATATACTTGGCTATTACGATTGTCTTTGGAGCGGTGTTTTTATTTGGTCAAGCGACAGAGTATCTAAATCTCTTCAGCGAAGAAGTGACTATAGATAAAGATATTTTTGGATCGGCATTTTTCACATTGACAGGCTTTCACGCTTTCCACGTGTTTGTTGGCTTGATAATTTTGATAGTCACATGGATGTTATGCAGAATATTTGGCTACGGAGTTGGAAATGAGCAAATTCCTCCGGGAATGCTTGTGGCCGAATGGTATTGGCACTTTGTGGATGTAGTATGGATCTTTGTTTTCTTCTTTGTTTACTTAAAGCCTTTGATCTGATGATATTAGCAATTGACATATGGAAGCAATGGGTTTTTAGCTTAGGAGAGCTGCCAATATATTTGGTTTTGCTTGTGGCCTTGTTCATAATGATAAAAAGAGGAGGGGCAAGCTTAAAGAATTATATCTTATGGATTATAGCATTAATTGTGGTGATTGTAGCGCTTTCTTCTCCCTTGGCATATTTGGCTCATGGATATTTGTTTTATGCGCATATGCTCCAGCACGTCGCTATTTTGATGTTATTGCCAGCATTACTGTTTTTGAGTTTGGATGGAACAGGTGAGAAATGGCAAGGAAGAAAAGTGAAATTGAGACCAGTATTGTCTTGGGTAGTGTTTGTATTGTTTATGTGGTTGATTCACGCGCCTGGGTTTGTGAATGAAAGCATGCCATTGTTTAGGATATGTCCTACACCTGAGCAATGGTCGAATATACAGCCCTTGGTTTATTTATTGAGTTTATTGATAGGCTTGTGGTTTTATTATCCAGTATTGAATCCTGATTATTCTAATAGATTGGCGCCAATGAAAGGAATTTCGTATTTGGTGACAGCTTGCATCGCATGCAGTTTGCTAGGCATTGCTATCGCGTTTTCTCCTAAGATCTTATACCCGAAATTTTCGGAAAATGTTATGTCGGGAAATTTACAATCATTGGTGGTAAACGATTGGAAAGTCAGCCCTAGATCCGATCAGCAAGTTGCCGGCCTTATCATGTGGGTGCCTGGATGTTTGATTTATTTATCTATTTCCATGGTTATTTTCTTTAAATGGATGTCTAATGAAAAAGTAAGTTGACTTATGTCAGAGAATGAGAAAAAGCAAAAACATAAAGCTTATCCTCCTTATTTGCCTGCGCCAACCTGGTATCCTTTAGTGGTAGCTTTTGGCATAACATTTATATTTTGGGGAATTGTGACTTTGTATGTGTTGTCATTAATTGGATTGGCATTGCTCGCTTACGGAGTTTATGGATGGATCTGGGACATGAGAATTGAAATCAAAGAAATAAGCGAGAAGGAGGCAGAAAATGAGTGAATGCAAACGAGATAATAAAGAACTCGGCAGAAGGTCGTTTTTGACAAAACTAAGCTTTTGGCTTGGGGGAATTTCTGCCGGTATAGTAACAATACCGGTAATCGGAGCCCTATTGCAACCATTAATCAAGCGTAAAAAGCAGGTTTGGAGAAGCGTGGGAAAGAATAACGATTTTGAAGTCGGAAAAACGGTTTTAGTAACGTTTGAAGATAGTGATCCGGATGAATGGGCCAAGACAATATCAAGAACAGCTTCGTGGTTGAGAAAAGACAATGAAAACGAATATACAGCATTTGCCATTAATTGTGCTCATTTGGGTTGTCCAGTAAGGTGGGAAGCAAACTCTGAGTTATTTCTTTGTCCATGCCATGGCGGTGTTTATTATAAAGATGGAAGTGTGGCATCTGGCCCTCCTCCTAAGCCATTGACACGGTATATGGTTAGGTTAAATAAAGGCAATGTTGAGATTATGACGCAGGCATTGCCGATTACAACGCTTAAAGACGGCTAATTCATTTTTTGATAGAGATAAAAATATTTCCATTATGAAAAAAAGAATGTTGAAAATATGGGATTGGCTTGATGATCGAACAGGTGTTTCCGCTTTGGTGGTTCCTTTGGCAACGCATTTGGTGCCTCCGGGGGCCAAGTGGTCTTATGTCTTCGGTAGCGCGACCTTGTTCTGCTTTATGCTTCAAGTGGTCACAGGTATAGGCTTGTCCTTATTGTATCAACCTTCTGTGGAAACAGCTTATGAATCATTAAAATATATCTCAAACCAAGCGGTTTTGGGCAGCTGGTTAAGAGGAATGCATTACTTTGGAGCCTCAGGTATGATTCTTTTGATGGGAATTCATATGATAAGAGTTTACTTGATGGCTGTTTATAAATTCCCAAGAGAAATGCAGTGGATTACGGGAATTGTTTTACTGTTGTTGACCATTGTGATGGGTTTTACAGGCCAGTTGTTAAGGTGGGACGATACAGGTGTCTGGTCTGCTGTAGTCGCCGCGGAGCAGTTGGGGAGAATTCCATTGATAGGGAAGAGCATAGCTTACTTCTTGATTGGTGGAGAAACTATCGGAGGATATACTTTGAGCCGTTTTTATGCTTACCATGTTTTTGTTGTTCCAGCTTTGTTATTCGCATTTACAGCGTTTCATGTTTATTTGGTATTTAGAAATGGTATTTCCGAGCCTCCTAAAAGAGGACGCCTTTTAGGAAAGGAAGACTATAGAGACTGGTATGAAGGAATGTTGAAAAAAGAGGGCGTGCCTTTTTTCCCTTTCGCGGCTTGGAGAGATGTGGTTTTTGGAACGGTGGTTATTTTGATTATCACATTTTTGGCGATATATAAGGGTGCTCCGGAATTGTTGGGGCCGCCTAGGCCGGATAGTATTTATGCCAATCCCAAACCAGATTGGTACCTATCTTGGGTTTTTGCGATTTTTGCATTGATGCCGCCTAAAATAGAAAGTTATGTAATTGCATTTGGTCCTTTGATCATTTTGTTCTTGATGTTTGCTGTTCCATTTTTATCCAAGCGGAAGGAAAGACATCCTATGAGAAGGCCTTGGGCGATAATTGGTGTGGTGTTTACGGTTATGGTGATTATTGCATTCACTGTTGAAGGAATGAGGTCGCCATGGTCGCCAAAATTCGACACTAAGCCATTGCCAGCTGATATTGTTGATAATTCTTCGGCGGAAGTTGTTAAAGGCGCTCAGCTTTTTTATGACAAAGGTTGTCTTTATTGTCATAAGATCGGAGAGTATGGAGGAGCTAGGGGACCTGATTTGACACAAATTGAATATAGGCTTACTTCTTCGGAAATGGTGATTCGTATCGTCAATGGCGGAGGAAATATGCCTGCTTTTGGAGGTTCTTTAAGCGAAAGTGAATTGGCTGCTTTGGTCGCGTTTTTAAAAGCAAAAAAAGCAGATAAGTAAAAAAGCCGTAAAAGATATACGGCTTTTGGTGGAGCATAACGGATTCGAACCGTTGACCCCTACGCTGCCAGCGTAGTGCTCTAGCCAGCTGAGCTAATGCCCCTAAAGGATTGTAAATGTCATAATTGGAGTTGATTTGTCCAAATATTTTCTAACTTTTTGCCTTATCGATTATTCCTCTTTGTGCTTTTTCAAAGAGAAATAAAATGATTTCTTTCAAATCATAAGAATAGCTTTTCTTTAGACATTAATGCTTTCCTTCTGTTCCCAAAGTCTGAATTTGCGAGTTTTTTCAAATATGTTTTTTAGATTCTCTATGTCTTCTTTTTCAAGTTTACGAAGTCTTCTAGCCATGACTTTTTCAGCGGTATCCAGCATTTTGTCAAATGCGTGAGTAGTAAATCCGTCAGCTCCTCCCCAAGAAAATGAAGGAATGAACTTAGGAGGAAAACCTCCGCCATATATATTAGCGGCTATTCCAACGACTGTTCCAGTATTGAACATAGTGTTGATTCCTGCTTTGGAATGATCTCCCATCAGTAGTCCGCAAAATTGTAGGCCGGTGCCGGACAACTTCTCGGTGTTGTAGTCCCAAACTTTGACTTCGGAATAGTTGTTTTTGAGATTGGAAGTATTCGTATCGGCTCCCAAGTTGCACCATTCTCCAATGACCGAATTTCCCAAAAAGCCTTCATGGCCTTTATTGCTGTAGCCAAGAATCACTGAATTGCTGATCTCTCCCCCTACTTTGCTATAGGGGCCGATTGTGGTATTTCTTCTCATTTTGCCCCCCATGTTGATCACAGCTCCTTCGCAAAGACCAAAAGGGCCTTGGATAACGCTGTTTTCTTGTATTTCGGCGTTTTTCCCTATATAGATTGGGCCGTTGTCTGCGTTGAGTATCGCCGCTCGAATTTTCACACCTTTTTCGATGAATACTTGACGAGGGTTGTATACTATTGTATAAGGGTCTTCGATAGGCTCTGATTGTTTGCCATCGATAGCCAAAGGAAAATCGTTTCTGATTTGTTCGCCATTATGAGCAAATATATCCCACGACTTTTTTAAGAACTTAGGCTCCTCGTCCAAGATACGCTTGGCTAATTTGTCAATAGAAGTTTCATCGCTTGTTTTGAATGCAATCAGTTCGTCATTATTGTCAGTAAGCTTTTCCCCTGTGTAAAGCGAGTTGACAGACTGGGCAAGAGTTGATGTAGGAAGACAAGAAGCATTGATATACAGAGTTTCTGTCTTTATTTTTTCTGTATTTTCAATATCAAAATCGAATTCGTTTATAGAAGCCTTAAGGTGCTTCTCCCACTTTTCCAATAAGGTGAAAATACCAACTCTGATTTGAGCGATTGCTCTTGTATATGTGAATGGCAATAAGTTCTTTCTGCACTCTTTGTTTTCGTATATAATTACATTCATTATTCCGATAGGTCTAAACGATGAATATGCAAGTTATGGATATTAAGCGTGTATCGGAAGTTCTTATTTGATAAATAAAGGTCAAGTAGTTGTTTTAGGTGATGTTTAATTAAGTTATTGAGGTGAATTTAAAAATGATATCGATATGTACTAATTACCTTGATTGAATAAGTGTATATTTCTTGATGGCTGAATTTAATTTTGATTCTTTTTGTAAAAAGAGGTGAAAAAGTAATTTCAAATAATCACAAAAAAGGAAGCTTTAAAGCTTCCTTTTTTGTGATTAATAATATATTAGATTATTAAAACTGATCTATTTTTCTTTCTTTTTCTTCCATTTGAAAATTGTAGGATTGATATTGACCTGAGCCCAAAGCCAGTTTTGAGTAGCATTGGAGTCTCCTCCTTTTAGTGTTTCCATGGTTGTGGATGCCACCATTTGAGAATAACCACCTATTATCGCAACGCCTTTTGTTGGGTTGTATCCGAAAGTCAGGTCAAATTCAGTTCCCAATTGATCATCTTCTTTGGCTCCTCCGACAGACTGAAGGATTTGGGCTGTTGACGTGAAGTTATGCACAGTAAGGTCCGCTTTGAATTTCTTTGAGAAAGTATATCCAGCGCCGATATGAGCGTCCCAAAGCCCAACATTTCTATGTCCATTGCCGGCATAGAAGTAGTCCATAATTCCGTAAAATTTATGGTTGGTTCCAAATGAAGGATTGAAACTTTTGTTCTTTGTCTCATTGCCATTCAACTCTGTCCCTGATAGGTAGTCGCTGCCTATATGCACATTGAATTTTTTGGTAAAGTGATATTTCAACCATATCGCCCATAAGTAAGCGCTAACATCTCTAGGCACCCAAACGTTATTTTGAGCTACTCTATCTTCTCCTGACTGTATGTAAAATGACACATCAATGTCTAAATTGCCTATCTCTTTCTCTAAGTAAAAACCGTAGGTTTGAGTGTAAACATTTGTTGAATCTGTAACAGTATTATTAGCGTTTACATTAGACGCTTGGTAGCCATTGTTGATGAACAACAAACTAAGTTTCAATGTCTCCCAGTCTTTGTGTAGCCAAAGGTATTGCATGTTTTTATAGTTGTTGACATTATAGTAGGAGTCGACATCTCCATCCACAGGTGTTCCAAATGCTTGGGAATTTCTATTAAAAGCCAATCCTAGGTCGGCTTTGAAGCCATTTTTTGAAAACCTAAATATACCCGCATCGTGAAAACGGCCTTGGTTCGCCCAATCCAATGCACCAAAAATTCGCTCGTCATCATAGGAGATGGCTTGGCGGCCGAGTTTTAAAGAAAAACTTGGAAGAAAAAATACTTCTGCCCATGCGCGAGCAATGGCTGTTCTCGCTCCATCATTAAGAGCGGCTTGTTGGGTATCACCCCAAGTTCTAACGTCTTGAACGGAGAATCCGATTTTTATTTTCTCAGAATCGTAATGGAAGTTGATTCGAGCCCGTTGAGTGACACCGAATATGGCATCTTGGTCTTTGTCCACTAGTGAAAACACCCCGTGTCTCATTTCTCCACGAGGTCTTAATTGCGCGTCGATTTTTATTTCTTGGGCAAATGAAGGAAGGGAAATGATCAAGAAAAATAAAAGGCTGAAGCTGAATGATTTAACGGTAAAATTTCTTTTCATTGCTGATTACTTTGGTGTTAATTGAAATATTTCAATCAAAAACTTTCTTATAAAGCAATCAAAATTGAAAATGTTTGGATTTGAACGATTTTTTTTATTATAAATCTAATTTTTTAAAAAATCATTTCGATGTTATAGTTTATAAAGTGATTTAGCTTTAGATGATTTATGTCCTGTCCATTAGTGTTTTCCTTATTTTTCAAGCCTTTCTCTATTTAGAATAATTATACATACAAATAGTTCAGTTTTTGAAATACAGATTTTAATATAAAAATCTTGTGTTTGAAAAAAACAAAACGATGCCTGTTAAGAGTTACATAGCATATCCAATTGAAGGAAAAAAAGAAGAATTAATTGATTCCATTGAAAAATTACCAAGCTGCGAGGTAGTTCCTTCTGAGAATCATGAAGTGATTATCATTGTTACGGATGCATTGTCCAAAGAAGACGATGAGCAAATTCAGGCGAATCTTAAAAATATTCCAAGTCTGATGTCACTCTCCATGGTTGCAGGCTTTGAGGTTAATTAAAGATATGAACATGTTTGAACAAAATGAAAGTCGTAGATCATTCCTGAAAAAACTGGCGCTGATGTCTGCTGTGACTACAGCGACAACCATGATTCCGGGAATACTTTTTGCCGAAGAGCAATTAGCAAATCTTCCAGCGGGAGATTTGGAGTGGAAAAAAGCGCCATGTCGATTTTGTGGAGTTGGCTGTGGAGTAAAGGTAGGAATCGAAAATGGCAAAGCTGTTGCCGTGAAAGGCGATGAAAACTCAACAGTTAACAAAGGGCTTTGCTGCGCCAAAGGGTATAATGCGGTGATTGCTATGTATGGAGCGGATCGTATTAAAAAGCCATTGGTGAAAAAAGGTGACAAGTATGTTGAAGTTTCAATGAAAGAAGCATTGGACCTTGTGGCTTCCAAAATGAAAGAAACACGCGAGCAATATGGCAATGACAGCTTGTCCATATATGGATCGGGTCAGTGGACTATACAAGATGGATATGTAGCTTCCAAATTGTTCAAAGGTTGTTTGAGTACCAATAATGTCGAGGCGAATGCTCGTCTATGCATGGCCGGAGCTGTAACAGGTTTCTTGACATCTTTTGGAATGGACGAGCCGATGGGATGCTATGATGATATTGATCATGCGGACGTATTCTTTTTGTGGGGGAATAATATGGCTGAGATGCACCCGGTGCTGTTTTCGAGACTTTTGGATCAAAAGTATAAAAGAAAGGCAGTCATCATAGATTTCGCTACTCGAACGACTCGAACAAGTGTCGCCGCGGACAAGTCAATTTTGTTCAAGCCTCAAACTGATTTGGCTGTTGCCAATGCAATCAGTTATGTAATTCTGAAAAATGGCTGGGAAAATAAAGAGTTTGTATCCAAATACTGCACTCTTAGTAAAGGAAAGACAAATATCGGGTACGGCTTGAGAGATAAATTTAAGTTTTCTGATGAGCCTGTTCCGATTGATCTGGATGAGTATATAGAGTTTTTAGAAGATTATACGCCTGAAAAGGTGGAGAAAATATCCGGAGTATCTGCTAAGGATATTCGTTATATGGCTTCATTGTATGGAGATCCCAATAAGAAAGTAACATCATTTTGGTGCATGGGGATGAATCAGCATACTCGTGCGACTTGGATCAATAACTTGGTTTATAACATCCATTTACTGACAGGAAAGATATCCACGCCAGGTAATAGTCCTTTCTCGCTTACTGGTCAGCCGAGTGCTTGTGGTACGGTAAGAGAAGTCGGAACATTAACGAACCGCTTGCCTAAAGGCGTGGTTAATAATCAAAAGGATAGAGAGTTTGCCGCTAAAATTTGGGGAGTTCCTGCTTCAAATATACCTCCGAAACCGACTTATCACACTGTCGAAATGTTTAGAGCTTTGGATCGGGGAGATATCAAGTTTATGTGGATACAAGTTACGAATCCTATGGTTTCATTGCCGAATGTCAATCGCTATACCGCTGGAGCTAAAAAAGAAGGACGATTTGTAGTAGTGTCGGATATTTATCCTACACCTACAACGGATGTGGCTGATGTGATTTTGCCTTCAGCGATGTGGGTGGAACGAGAAGGAATGTTTGGTAATTCAGAAAGAAGAACTCAGTATTTCGAACAGATGGTGGAGCCGCCAGGTGAAAGCATGAGCGATACTTGGCAATTAATAGAAGTTGCTCGTCGATTGGGGTTTGAAAAGCAGTTTCCATATAAGAAGGAGACTCATATAGAAGAAATTTACAATGAGTATCGACAATTTCATGATAATGACAAGCATAATATGGCTCCTTTGGAGGTGTTGAAAGCTGAAGCAGGCATGCAATGGCCTTATGTGAATGGCAAGCCTACTAAGTGGAGGTTCAATGCCAAGTATGATCCTGCTTGCACTAAAGGGGAATTCGACTTCTATGGAAGACCTGATGGCAAAGCGGTGATATGGCAGAGGCCTTATGAAGGGCCTGCTGAAGTGCCTACTGCAGAGTATCCATTTTGGCTGAATACAGGGAGAGTATTGGAGCATTGGCATACAGGCTCGATGACTATGCGTGTTCCTACATTGTATCGCGCTATGCCACATGCTTATGTGGAATTAAATCCAGCTGATGCTAATGATAAAGGTATAAATACTGGAGATATGGTTCGATTAAGTTCGAAAAGAGGAGAATTAGTTCTTCCTGCATTGATTAACGATAGAGGTTTGCCTCCTGTAGGTCAGGTGTTTGTTCCTTTTTTCGATGAGAATATGTTGGTGAACAAATTAACGATCGATGCATATGATCCGATTTCAGCCGAACCAGATTATAAAAAATGTGCTGTTCAAGTAGAAAAGGTTTAACCCAAAGGTATTTGCTATGAAGCATTTTTTAGTATTAATATTTTTCGGACTATTGATTTTCGCCTCTGCAATTATTGTGGCCTATAGTCTGAAAGCTGTTCAAGAAGAAGCGAAAACTCCGCTCATCAAACAAGTTGATGATGAGTACAAGATTCTGCCATATGAGAGCGGTGTTTTTGAAAGGGCAAGCTTTGCGGAAGAGTATGCTCAACTTCCTCTTGAAATCAGAAATGAAATAACACTAAAAGAGTATTATCGAAATAAGGCATTTCATGGAGCTCCTCCTACTATTCCTCATCCGATTTTAGATCCTAAGACGATGGGAGGAAAAGGTTGTCTCCAATGTCATCAAAATGGAGGTTTTGTTGCTGAGTTTAAAACTTTTGCTCCAATTACTCCGCACCCTGAGATGGTGAATTGCAGACAATGTCATGTTGGCGTGCAAACTGATGGTTTGTTTAAAGAGTCAACATACAAGAAGCTGAAAGCTCCGCCTTTAGGAAATGTTTCTACAGTGTCAAGTCCGCCTGTTGTTCCTCATCAGCTTCAGATGCATGAGAACTGTTTGGCATGCCACGGTGGACCAAGCGCGCCTAAAGAGATTCGAGTGACACATCCTGAAAGAGTTAATTGTCTTCAGTGCCATGTTAGCAACAATCTAGAGCTAGTTCCTATACCAGCTTATTCAAGGAAAAAAGAAAATTAAGTCTAAGATTATGAGAAATGTATTTTACTTTTTGATAATAATGACTCTGGCATTTTCCTCTTGTAATAATCACCGAGAGGAACAAGAACATGAAAGTACTTTTCATAGAATATTAAGAGAAGGGAAAGACTATCAGGCTTTTTACATAGGAGATAATTCGGAAATTTATTTTGATACAGTTCTTGTGATGCCTGATACGATTGCTGCCCATGCTTTTGCTATTCCGAAAAGGTCAGCCATAGTTCAGGAGTTTCCGTGTGAAAATTGTCACTCAGTCCCATTAAAGCAACTAAAGCTCCAAGGGGACGCATGGGGGGATTTTCCAAATCCGAAAGGAGATCCTAAGATTAAAGAAAGCAATGAGAAGTGGAATTCTTATTTTAAAAAGGCTCACTGGGATGTGATAATGGCTCATGGTGACTCTAGCACGATGGATTGCGCGACTTGTCATGATGAGAAGAATATGAATCAGCTTAAGAGCATTACAAACAAGACAGTAAGTTTCAATGCGAGTTATGCTGTTTGTGCTCAGTGTCATAGCACTCAATTCAAAGAATGGGAAAACGGAGCTCATGGCAAGCGTTTGAATGGTTGGGGCAAGCCTAAAATTAGACAGACATGTGTAGGGTGTCATAATCCTCATGATCCTAAAATTAAGCATAGGTGGCCTTCACGACTGAATACCCACATGATACAGCAAAGGAATTAAAAATTAACACTACAATACTATGAGTGGTAAGATAAAAGAATGGTTTGCTCTTTTAACGAAATCTAATCAAGACCAAAAACAATCGCATGGAGGTTGTGGGTCATCAGGTAAGCCTTGTTCTTGCAAAGGTGGTGCTGGAGAGGAAAACAAGAAAAACGATGGTTATGATCAGGTATTGGGAGCTTCTTCCGGCCGTCGAGGTGCATTGCAAAAATTAACTTCAAGCCTTATGATTGGCGCTGGAGCTGTGTCTTCGGCATGTAGTGTTACTGATGGAAAAGATAAAAAAGAGCTTTCTCAAATCGAATGGGAAGAATACTTTAAAGGAAATTATCGCTTGATGTCTAGTAAGGAAAAGCAGAATACTGTGGATCGGCTTACTAAGTCTTACGAGATACGAAAGGGCGATAAAATCAATCTTTCTGCAAAAGGCCCTGAAAAAGATGTGCTTTATGGCTACGCATTTAATATTTCAAAGTGCCAAGGCTATATGGATTGTGTCAATGCCTGTGTGGAAGAAAATAATCAGGATAGAGCTTCAGAAATGCAATACATTCGTATTCATGAGATAGGCAGAGGAAATGGAATAGACTTTATGAATGGCGATGATACTTTCTACCATGAAGTGCCGGCCGCGGGACATTTTTATGTTGGAACTCAGTGTTTTCATTGCGATAACCCTCCTTGCGTAGATGTTTGTCCTGTGAATGCGACATGGAAAGAAAAAGACGGTATTGTCGTAATTGATTATGACTGGTGCATTGGTTGTAGATATTGCATGGCAGCTTGTCCGTATGATGGTAGAAGGTTTAATTGGAAAACACCGGAAGTGCCTGAAGAAGAAGTGAATAAAGATCAGCATTATCTAGGGAATCGCTTGAGAAAGAATGGAGTAATGGAAAAATGCACTTTCTGTATTCAGCGTTCTCGTGAAGGTGAGAATCCTGCTTGTGTGGAAGCTTGTCCTACTGGCGCTAGAGTTTTTGGCAATTTGTTGGATCCGAATAGTGATATCAGATGGATAATTGAGAATAAGAACGTGTTTCGTCTTAAAGAGGATTTGGGAACGGAGCCTAAGTTTTGGTATTATATGGATTAATAATTAAACGGAAGATTCATGAAAGTTTTTATTAATTTGCTTAAGGACAGTGGTCGATACATTGTAAGAGGTACAAAAACTTACCATCTATGGATGGGGACGTTGACTTTTGTAATGTTAGTAGGAGCATTGTGTTATGGCATTCAGATAGCTGACGGGCTTCATGTTACAGGTATGACAGACCGAGTGAGTTGGGGATTATATATTTCTAACTTTACGTTTTTGGTTGGAGTTGCGGCTGCGGCTGTGATGTTGGTTTTGCCTACTTATATACTCAATGATGTCGACTTCAAGCAAGCGGTGCTTATTGGAGAGGGAATGGCTGTGGCGGCATTGCTTATGTGCTTGGCTTTTGTAGTTGTGGATATAGGAGGGCCTGCTAGGTTTTGGCATATTATTCCTTTTATTGGCGATTTTAATTTCCCAAAATCTTTACTCGCTTGGGATGTGCTTGTTATTAATGGATATTTGCTTATTAACCTGACGATTCCATTGTACATTTTGATTATGCGCTATCAGGGGAAAACCCCTAATCCTAAGATCTACCTTCCTGGCTTGATTATTTCAGTTTTCTGGGCTGTGGCTATTCACATGGTAACAGCATTCCTCTTGCAAGGACTTCCTGCGAGACCTTTCTGGAATACTGGCCTTTTAGGTCCAAGATTTTTGGCTTCGGCATTTACGGCAGGTCCCGCCTTGATTATTATTGCCTTGGCGATGATAAGAAAATTCACGGACTTTGATATTCCAGACAAGACCTTAAGAAAATTAGGTTTGATAATTACGGTCGCGGCTCAGATTAATTTAATCATGCTATTGTCGGAGTTGTTTAAAGAATTTTACTTTCCAACCCATCATAGCGAAAGCGCTTACTATTTGTTCTTTGGTTTGGAAGGTAAGCATGCTTTGGTGCCATGGATTCGAACCTCAATATTTATTAATGTCATAGCTACTGTAGGACTTTTCTTTCATAAGGTTCGAAATAATTTGAGGTTGCTTTATATTGCCAGTGGCCTTCTTTTTATCGCCATATGGATCGAGAAAGGTTTTGGAATGATCATTCCTGGGTTTATACCGGGTCCTTGGGGAGCTATAGTCGAATATCAGCCAACAGGTATCGAAATCGGAGTGACATTTGGAATTTGGGCGATGGGGGCTTTTATCTTTACGATACTCGCAAGAATGGGAATAGCTATTGAATTGAGAAAAATTAAGTACAAAGATGCTGAAGTAGAGTCTTAAGAAAATTTAAAAAGCGATTATTGCTGGGTATTCGTGTGAAATCGTGACGATTGAATATAAAAATGATGTCTGGCAATTAAATTTTGCAAACAAAAAAGCCTTTCTCGATTATATCGGGAAAGGCTTTTCTTTATTAGAAGTAATTGTTGATTAGCTTCTTTTGTATTTTTTGTTGAATCTTTCAACTCTACCAGCAGTACGAACCATACCTTTCTTACCAGTGTAGAATGGGTGTGAAGCAGAAGAAACTTCTAGCTTGATTACTGGGTATGTGTTTCCATCTTCCCACTCAATAGTGTCTTTAGAAGTCGCTGTAGAGCGAGTCAAGAATTTAAAATCGCTTGACAAATCGTGGAATACAACTCGGTTGTACTCTGGGTGGATATCCTTTTTCATGACTATATACGTATTATATTTTATTTCTTATTTTACAAAAGAGACGCAAAGGTAATAAAGAATTCATATACCAACAAGTATTAACGTTGATAAATCTTCCGAAAAGGCATGGTATGTGAAGTCGTTTGACTCTCAATATAAGCTGATTGCGAATTTCTTGAAAATTTGGCATCAAAGCAAAATACTAATGATTAAATTTAATAGGCAAGCTTTTATTATTTTGACGATAAAAGTGTATATTTTGCTAGAATGACTAAATGATTGAGTCATTGTTATTTTTTCCAACTCTTTTAATTTTTTTCTGTTAATAAAGTACTAATTATTGTCTTATCAGTAATATTTTAAACTCGAATGGATAAAGTTAATTTTCGAACCTTCGGTATTTTTCTTTGCCTTTTGGCAATGTTGGCCTTGCCTTCTTTGTTGAACGCTCAAGGCAAGCTATCCAAAGGCATTAAAAAAGTGGAAAGGGGGGAGTATAACTCAGCGATATCTTTTTTTGAACAGAGTGTCAAAAAAGGCGAGATGGTTGCGGAGTCAAATTATTGGATTGGAGAGTGTTACCGTATGTCCAATAGAGTGAAAGAAGCTAGAGGGTATTACAAGCTGGCATATGATGACGGTTTGCCTTTTGAGGATTTGCCATTGTCATATGCTATTTCAATGGTTGCGCATGAGGATTATAGTGGTGCAAAGATTGTTTTGGAGGAGTTTGTTGGGAGAGAAGCCAATGAAGAGAATGAAAACTATATCATGAATGCTGAGGATTACTTGGCTAATCTGGAATATCTAGAGCAGATTGAAGGAAAAAAGAGCGTATATCGTGTCAAGAATATGGAAAGCATTAACACTGAGTTTGCTGAGTATGCTCCATTTTATTATAAGGGAAATCTGTTTTTTACTTCTAATAGAGGTGAAGGCGATATTTATAAAGCTACAGGGTCTTATTTCACGGATTTGTATTCTGTGAAAACAAAAGGAGCTATAGTGGATTTGGAATCGTTGCAAAAACTGGGAAAAGAGTTCAATTCTATTGGAGTAAACGATGGTTGCATTGCTTTTTCTCCATCTGGAAAAACAGTCGTTTTCGCTAAAGGAAATACAGGGAAGAAAAAAGGACGAGCGGATGTGAGTTTGTATATTACATACAAGAAAGATGGCAAATGGACAGAGCCAAGGTTAATGGAGATAAATACTCCTGATTCATGGAATTCAACCCCAGCTTTTAGCCATGATGGAAAAACCTTGTATTTTTCTTCAAATAGAATGGGCGGTTATGGAGGCACGGATCTTTATTCGGCAACAAAAGACTCTAGAGGCCGATGGACTAATGTGAGAAATATGGGACCTAAGATCAATACTTTTGGCAATGAAATGTTTCCTACAGTTTCAAAATATGGCAAATTTTACTTTTCCTCGGATGGTCATCCATCTTTTGGGGGCTTGGACTTATTTTCAGCTCAAAGGCAAAATGGGACTATTGTCGTAAGAAATCTAGGCAAGCCAATCAATTCGGCGGCTGATGATTTTGCTTTATTCATGTATAGCAGAGGCAAAGGCTTTTTCTCTTCCAATAGAGAGGACGGGAAGGGCGATGATGATATTTACACTTTTGTGAATACAGACCCAAAGAAGAAGATCGTCAATTACTATTTAGCAGGGATCAGTTATACGCTTGATGACGAAGGAAATGAGGTTGTATTGCCTAATACAAGTGTGAAGTTGTTGACGACCAATGAAGATGTGCTTGGAGAAACTGTGACAGACGAAGAAGGGAATTTCAAGTTTAGAGTGTATGAAGGAGAGGTTTATAATTTATTTGGAGCTAAAGACGGTTATTTGACAGGTCGAAACACATTCAGCATGATCGGGAAAGAATTGCCTGAAGAGAAAATGGTGAAGCAAATCAATGAGGTGGTTTATGAAACGAAAGTGGTTCTTAATAAATTGGAATTGAATAAGGCAATAGTGTTGGAAAACATATATTATGATTTTGATAAAGCGAATATCAGAGAAGATGCCGCATTGGAATTGGACAAATTGGTAAACATTTTAGTAGATAATCCTAAAATTAAAATTGAGTTGAGTTCGCATACGGATAGCAAAGGTGAAGCTTTGTATAATCAGGATTTGAGTCAAAGAAGAGCTGAGTCTGCGGTCGCTTATATTATAAGCAAAGGAATTGAGCCTGTAAGATTGCAAGCTAAAGGTTATGGAGAGTCAGCTCCTATAGCCCCTAACACAATGCCTGACGGAAGTGATAATCCTGAAGGACGTCAAAAAAATAGAAGAACGGAATTCAAGGTTACGGACATTATGGATAAGCAACCTTCGGAAGGTATCAAGGAAGAAAATCTTGAGGAATTATTCTTTGGAAGTGGGGATTAGTATTTTATTTTTTTGAGAAAAGAACTTTAAAGAGACTTGTTGGCGAACCAATGAGTCTTTTTTATTGTTGAGGGAAGATATTTTTTCTTAATTTTGGAGAATGATGGTTTCGAAGTGAATTTTGATTTACATGAAAACCATGCATTAATAGTCAGGAACTAGATTCAAATCGATAAAAATAGCAAAAAAATCCTGTTATGAACGAAAGATATATGCAACGCGGTGTTTCAGCGTCGAAAGAGGATGTGCATAATGCGATCAAGAATATTGACAAAGGAGTGTTTCCTCAGGCCTTCTGCAAGATTGTGCCGGATTATTTGGGTGGAGATGATTCTTATTGCAATATCATGCATGCGGATGGCGCTGGTACTAAGTCTTCATTGGCATACGCTTATTGGAAGGAAACTGGTGACATGTCAGTATGGAAAGGCATAGCTCAAGATGCGGTCATTATGAATACCGATGATTTGCTTTGCGTTGGCGCTACTGATAATATTTTGCTTTCGTCCACAATAGGAAGAAATAAAAATTTAATTCCAGGAGAAGTGATCGCTGCTTTGATCAATGGGACAGAGGAAGTGTTGCAGACATTGAGAGATAATGGTGTGAATATCATTAGCACTGGTGGAGAGACAGCGGACCTTGGAGACTTGGTGAGAACAGTTGTCGTTGACAGTACAGTGACCGCTCGAATGAAAAGAGAGGATGTGATCTCAAATGATAAGATCAAAGCTGGAGATGTGATTGTTGGATTGGAGTCTTATGGCCAAGCTTCATATGAGAGTGAATATAACGGTGGAATGGGAAGCAATGGACTTACTTCTGCAAGACATGATGTTTTTGATAAAGTATACAGAGAGAAATACCCTGAAACTTTTGACCATGATGTGCCGCAAGATTTAGTGTATTCCGGCTCATGCAAACTTACGGATGCAGTTGAAGGTTCTCCGTTGGATGCTGGGAAGTTGGTGCTTTCGCCTACAAGAACTTACGCTCCAGTGATTGTAAAGATGCTTGAGGAGTATAGAAAAGTTATCAATGGAATGGTTCATTGCAGTGGAGGAGCTCAAACGAAAGTTCTGCATTTTGTAGAGAATCTTCATATTGTGAAAGATAACTTGTTTGATATCCCGCCATTATTCAAATTGATTCACGAGCAAAGCGGTACGGATTGGAAAGAGATGTACAAGGTGTTTAATATGGGACATAGAATGGAAATCTATTTGCCTGAACAATATGCCAATGATATTATTTCCATATCTAAGAGCTTTAATATTGACGCGAAAATTATCGGTAGAGTCGAGGCTTCAGAAAGTAAAAAAGTGACGATAAAATCTGAAAATGGCGTTTATACTTATTAAAAATAATTGAAAAATTGGTTTTGAAAAAGATTGTCGAATGCGGCAATCTTTTTTTATTTGAAAGGGTGTGATGGAGAAAAGAACTAAGGATTTGGAAAGCAAGCCGATAGCCGAGCTTTTTCAAAAATATTTTTGGCCGGCATTTGTAGGGATTATGGTTACTGCGCTTTATAATGTTGTAGACCGTATATTCATAGGGCAAGGCGTCGGAGCGGAAGCTTTAGGTGGGTTGAGTGTTGTTTATCCTATAATGACGATCATGGTTGCATTCGCCATGTTGATAGGCCAGGGAGCGGGTATACGGATTTCAATATATCTGGGAAAGAAGGATTATGATAGGTGCGAAAGAATTTTAGGCAATGCGATTTTTTTGATGATTATAGCTTCTCTTTTTGTTACTGTATTCGGTTTTTGGCTTAAAGTTCCATTGCTTAGGATATTTGGCGCGTCAGATGTGTTGATGAGTTATGCGAATGATTATCTGGATATTATACTTTTTGGAAGCGTGTTTCAGATTGGCGGGTTTGCGTTGAATAATATTTTGAGAAGCGAGGGAAATGCCAAGAAAGCAATGATGTCAATGGTGATAAGCGCAGTGGTTAACATTGCTTTGGATGCTGTATTTATCTTTATCTTGAATATGGGAGTTAAAGGAGCTGCTTTGGCTACAGTTATTGCTCAGATAACGATGACTGTGATGAATTTACAGTATTTTTTATCTTCAAAAGCAATTGTTAAGTTTTCCTATAAATACATATACCCTCAGACGGAGATTTTGAAAAATATCGTTTCAATTGGAATGTCGTCATTTGCATTGCAGGTAGCAGCGAGTATGGTACAAGCTATTGCAAACACTCAATTGATTAAGTATGGCGGAGATATAGCAGTGGCCTCCATGGGAATTATTAACAGTATAGTGTTGTTGATAGTGATGGGGATAGTCGCTGTGACTATGTCAATACAGCCTATTATTGGCTTTAATTACGGAGCTAAAGAGATGAATAGAGTCAAAGAGGCATTTTGGCTTGGAGTGAAGATCGCTACAGGCATAAGCTTTTTTTCTTGGTGTGTTGTTGAAATTGCGCCTGACTTGATTGTGGATTTGTTTAATGCCGATAATGAGGAACTAAAAAGAATAAGCGTGAATGGATTGAGAATATATTTGGCTGTTTTGCCGATAATAGGCTTTCAGATCGTGATTTCAAGCTTTTATCAAGCAATTGGTTTATCAAAAATATCATTGTTTTTGACTTTGTTGAGGCAAGTGATAATTATGATTCCATTTCTTTTGATTATGCCTAATTTATTAGGTTTGGATGGAGTATGGCTTGTAGGACCCGTATCTGATTTTGGAGCAGCATTAGTCACAACTATTATTTTTGCGAAGAAATATAAGAGCTTATTAGGAGTTGCTTAGCATTAATTTAAATATTATTTTTTTGTTTGAATTTTGTAATCTTCAAATTTCTTGCTTTTTATTTTAATTAAATTATTTAAATAGTATAAGTTGTTGAAAGAGCTGAAATTATTGCTTATCGATTAATGCAAGTCGGTAATAAGGCTTTTTGAATAGAGTGCGAAAATATTAAAATTAACTTATTCTAATATTTTATGCTTTGTGCTAGAAAAACCATATTAGGTTAATTAATTGAATTATAATGTGAATTTTGGTTTTGATTTTTAGTTTTGTGGGTAAATATTTCAACTAAAATCACATATAATGAAAAAGCAATTTTTACTGATCGCTGCTTTGGCGAGTTTACTGTTTTCCGCATGCTCTAATGAAGGCGTGGAAGAATCAATTGATTTGGCTTCACAAACTGCTGATGCAAGTTTAGTTCCCGTTCCTGTTAAATCAACATGTCCTTGTGATAATGAGCCTCCTATTTCTACTCAAATGGTGACTATCAATGGTGCTCCTGAGTATGCAAGCCCAGGGGATATTATAAGACTGACTTATTTTTCAGGATATCCGAATGTAACTAAAGTTGTATGGAAAGTAAATGGTGTTGTTAATTCTGATATCGGAGATGATGGAAGTGTTTATTATGCTTCAGCTGGAATTTCATCTTCTAGAGAATTGATAAGAGAGCCAGGTTATATATTTCCGAAGTATGGCGATGTTTGCGTCGAGCTTATTTTGACTTATGCAAATGGGGCAGTGAGATCAGCGAGCAAGAAAATAAAGAATAAAAATGGTTTGATTGGAATTGACCCAATACCTGTGCCACCTGTTCCTGTTTGCAATTGCGATCCAAATAGAATTGTTGTAGGAATATCGATTATAGGGCCTTCTATCGCTAAGCCAGGACAAAAGTTGATGTTTTCATATTATTTAGCAGATCTTTCCGTGAAAAAATTATTTTGGAAAGTTAATGGAAAAACTGTGAAAACTGAAACTCCAATACTTGGCCCTGAGGGAGTTAAAACAGATTTGTTTGAATATATTATGCCTAAATCTGGAGATATTTGCATAGAGTTGATCGCTGTGTATAAGGATAAAAAGATTTCGGCTTGTAAAATAGTGGAAGAGGATAAGTTGTTACAGCATTTCTAATTTTATAGACTTGATAGTTGTGAAAAAATAGCTCCTGATTAGGGGCTGTTTTTGTTTTGTGTCTTCTGATTTTAGGATTCGATCAATCTGCAGATAAAAAATTATTCATATTTATTTTAAAGTTCGCAATCGAAAATACTTTGATATAATATTCTCAATAAATTTTTAAGTAGAGTATTATTTTACCCTTTACGATTTAACACTATATACTTTTTTAATATTTATTTTTATTTAATAATTTTTTCATGAGCAATTTTTTAAAAAATATAGACGTTTTTTTAAAAACATAGCATTTCTTAAGAGTTGAAATGTTTTCGATTATTATATAAATTTTTTATATTTATAAATTAAGTGTAAAATATACAATACTCTAACAAACATAACTCTTGTAAGCTATGCGTAGAAAACTACAATTCTTATTGGCTTATATGGCAGTTGTAATGTCCTTATTTTCGACTAATGTAGCGGAAGCTAATATTGCGGAAACGGAAAATTATAAAGTGCCTATATCAGTCAGTTCAGGCTTTACCGCTTCATCGCCAGATGTTGGGGAGGATATTGATATTTCGATATCCAATTATAACACGAATGATGTACTTCCAGTAGGAGAAAATGTTCAATTTGTACTGTCAGTGGATGATGATCAACAGGTCTATTCTAATTTAGAAAGTATTGATTGGGTAGCTGAAACAGAAGGTGGAGTGGAAATCTCATCGGAAGATGCTTCAAACATCGCCAAGTTTACAGTTAATTTCGCAAATGACGGAATTTACAAGATTAAGGCGAGAATGAACTTGAGTGCCGACCTGTCAAGAACTAAAGTCACATCGATTGACAAAGAACTGACTGTTACAGTTGGAGTGATATTGGCGGATGAGGCTAATCAAGGGAACATCAACATTGCGGCTTCAGATGCAAATAATGTTGATTTGAATAAAGAAATTACGTTTGGTATTGAGACAGACCCTGTTTCTACTAAGAGTGTCATTTCTACTTATGATTGGAGTATTGATGAAATACAAGGAGTTACTTCATCAACTGAGAAATTGAATTATACGTTTGATACTCCAGGAGAGTATACGGTAAGGGTTACTATCACAGGAGATAATGCTGAAAATACAGCAGAATTAACTTATACTGTAATTGTAGGTTCACAATCAAAAGAAGATCAAACTATCACATTTAATGCTATTGCGGATCAAATTGTTGGAAATGTAGTTGATTTGAGCGGAGTAGTTGCTACATCAGGTTTAGACGTAGCATTTGCAGTTTCTCCTTCTTCTGCAGGAACAATCAATGGAACTGATTTAACAATAAATGAAACGGGTTCTATTACTGTTACGGCTTCTCAATCAGGAGATGATTCATATAACGCAGCTACAGATGTTGAACAAACATTCATGGCTTACCCATCTTTGCAAATCGCAAATAATGATAATGAGATTTTTATAGAATCGAATGAAGGAAATCAAGTGGAAGTAGGTACTACAGTTGTATTTACGCTAGGAAGAGAAGATGATCAATTAATTGCTACTGTTGCTCCAACATATGATTGGTCTGTGGATAATTTATCGGATGAGTCTCAAGCAGAAAAGTTGGTTGTAGAATTTGATACTGAAGGAGTATATGTGATTACTTTGGATTTAGCGGGTCAGCCAAATGGTACTAATACAACGTCATTGACTTACACGATCACAGTAGGATCGCCAGCAAAAGAAGATCAAACAATTACATTTGATGCAATCGCAGATCAAATTGTTGGCAATGTAGTTGATTTGAGCGGGGTAGTTGCTACATCAGGCTTGGATGTTGCGTTTACAGTTTCTCCTTCTTCTGCAGGAACAATAAATGGAACTGATTTAACAATAAATGAAGCTGGTTCTATTACTGTTACGGCTTCTCAGTCAGGAAATGATTCGTATAACGAAGCTACAGATGTTGAACAAACATTCATGGCTTACCCATCATTGCAGATCGCTAATGATAATAATGAGATTTATATAGAATCAGATAAGGGCAATCAAGTTGACGCAGGTACAACAGTTACATTTACGCTAGGTCGAAATGATGACCAATTAATTGCGACTGTTGCTCCAACATATGACTGGTCAGTAGATAAATTGGCAGACGCGTCTCAAAATGATAAATTGGTTGTCGATTTTGACACTGAAGGGGTATATGTGATTACTTTGGATTTAGCAGGTGAGCCAAATGGTACTAATATAACGTCATTGACTTACACAATTACTGTAGGTTCTCCAGCAAAAGAAGATCAAACAATTACATTTGATGCAATCGCAGATCAAATTGTTGGTAATGTAGTTGATTTGAGCGGAGTAGTTGCTACATCAGGCTTGGATGTTGCGTTTACAGTTTCTCCTTCTTCTGCAGGAACAATAAATGGAACTGATTTAACAATAAATGAAGCTGGTTCTATTACTGTTACAGCTTCTCAGTCAGGAAATGATTCGTATAACGCGGCTACAGATGTTGAGCAAACATTCATGGCTTACCCATCATTGCAGATCGCTAATGATAATAATGAGATTTATATAGAATCAGATAAGGGTAATCAAGTTGACGTTGGCACTACAGTAGTATTTACATTAGGAAGAGACGATGATCAATTGATAGCAACCGTTAATCCAACATATGATTGGTCAGTAGATAAATTGGCAGACGCGTCTCAAAATGACAAATTGGTTGTCGATTTTGATACTGAAGGGATCTATGTGATTACTTTGGATTTAGCAGGTGAGCCAAATGCAACTAATACAACATCGTTAACTTACACAATTACTGTAGGTTCTCCAGCAAAAGAAGATCAAACTATTACATTTGATGCAATCGCAGATCAAATTGTTGGTAATGTAGTTGATTTGAGCGGAGTAGTTGCTACATCAGGCTTGGATGTTACGTTTACAGTTTCACCATCTTCTGCAGCAACAATTAACGGAACTGATTTAACAATAAATGAAGCTGGTTCTATAACTGTTACTGCTTCTCAGTCAGGAAATGATTCGTATAACGCAGCTACAGATGTTGAGCAAACATTCATGGCTTACCCATCATTGCAGATCGCTAATGATAATAATGAGATTTATATAGAATCAGATAAAGGTAATCAAGTTGACGTTGGCACTACAGTAGTATTTACACTTGGAAGAGATGATGATCAGTTGATCGCAACGGTTGCTCCAACATATGATTGGTCAGTGGATAAGTTGGCCGACGCTTCTCAAAATGATAAATTGGTTGTCGATTTTGATACTGAAGGAGTATATGTGATTACTTTGGATTTAGCAGGTGAACCAAATGGTGCTAATACAACATCACTAACTTACACAATTACTGTAGGTTCTGCTGAAAAAGAAGATCAAGTTCTTACATTCACAGAAATAGTAACGATGACTGTTGGAGATACTGAGACATTGGAAGTATCAAGTGACAAGGGATTGACAGATTTCACTTTTACGATGGATCCAGCAGGTTTGGCTACAATTACTGGAAACAGTATAACTGCTGATGCTGCGGGTACATTGAGAGTAACAGCTAATCAGGCTGGTGATGATAATACTAATCCGGCAACAGCTAGCATTGAAATTAAGATTTATGATCAAATTGATGATAGTGACATAACGGTTACTATTCCAGATGTGATTAACGAAGGTGATGATGATGCTACAATCGTTGTTGATGTAACGGATGAAGTTGATGATGTAACTGATATTACAGTTAAAATTACGGATGAGGATGGCAATACAACTACAATTACTGTGGATCAGCCATTTGATTTCCCTACTTCTGTTACAATTCCTACAGACGTTACTGATAATCCTGGAGACATTACAATTGTCGTTGAAGTTACAGGTAATGATGATGAAACAATCACAAAAACAGTTGATACGACTGTTGTTCCGACTTTAACAGAAGATGATATTACGGTTAATATAGATCCGTCAACAGTTGTTGAAGATACAGATTTCACGTTGACATCTACAGTTTCTGTTGATGTTGTAGTTGAGACAACAACTTGGATAATCAAAGATTCAGAGGGAACAAGCATTGCGACTAGTTCTGATACACCATGGACAGTAATTGGAGGTGTTGATATTCCTGGAGATTATACAGTTGAAGTAACTGTTGTTACTGAAGATGGACAAACAGTTACTAAGATTACTGATTTAACTGTTAATCCTAAGGCTAAAGAGGATCAAACAGTAACTTTGACAATTTCAGATGTTGAATTGATTAAAGTAGTAGGAGAAGAGTTGGAATATACAGCTATTTCTGATGCGGCTGATCAAACGGATATTGACGTTGTTTTGGAAATTGCAAGCTCTAATCCTGCGGGTGTTGCTTCAATAGCGCAAGATGGAACAGTGACATTCAATGAAGAAGGTACTGTGACATTCAAAGCTACTGAAGATGGAAGCGATATGTACAATTCAGCTGAGTCAGACGAGATTACAGTAACAGTTGTACCTCATATTGCTCCTTATGGAGAAATTACATTTGCTGATGCAGATCAAGATGGAGAAATTGAATTGAATGAAAAAGTAACTTTTACATTCACGAATGAGGATGTGATTGATGCGATTTTGTCAGGTGAGTATTCTTGGTGGGTAGAAAAAGATGGACAGCAAGTTCCTGGTGATGATAAAGTTTCTTCTTTGGATAAATTGCCAACGAATGGATTTGATGAATATGGTACATATACTGTATATGTAACTACTTATGCTCAACCATCGACTTCGTTAGATGGAACTAGAAACGTTCATACTTATGAGTTTACATTCACAATCGCTGACCCAGGAAAGCAAGATGTAGTTTCGTTGACATTGGATATCGATAATCCAACAGAAATGTATGTTGGGCAAGTTATTACTCTAACTTCAACTATAGATCCTGCAATTTTGTCAGATGATGTAGAGTATGCAGCTTCAGATGTAAACTCAAATGCATTAGTTTCTATTGCTGGTGATCAATTAACAGCTGTTGCTGAAGGTACTGCTGATGTTCAAGCGCAATTAAGAGGTCACGCAGATTATAATGATGTAACTTCTGAAACTAAGCAAATTGTAATTTATCCTATGATCTCTGAAGATAATGGAGATATTTCATTGGATATTCCAGCGGAAAAAATTGCTGAAACAGATTTCCAAATTGAAGTGATTCTAAGTAATGAAGTTAAAAATGTAACTAGCAGAACTTGGACAATTACTCAAGACGGTACTGAAGTAATCTCTGGAACAGATTTCCCTATTGACTTGAATTTGCCAGCGGGAACTTATACAGTAACTGCTACAGTTGAAGCTAATGCAGGGCAAACAATTTCTGTATCTGAAGATTTTGATGTTACGAAATTAACGCAAGAGATAATCGCTCTTGATTCTCATGATAAGATGGTAGGCGATGATGATTTTAACCTAGAAGCGACGACTAATCCTGATGTTGTTGTTACTGGTAGTACGATTACTTACTTGTCAAATGATGAGAATATAGTGACAGTGGATGATTTAGGAAATGTTACAATTGTTGGAGTTGGTTCAACAACTATAACGGTAACGGCTTCTGAAACTGATATGTACGAGTCAGCAACAAAAGAAATCACTATTAATGTGACAACTGATGGAACGAAAGAGCCTCAGGTTATTACTATAAGTGATTTGGACTTGACAATGACTGTTGGCGATGTTGAAGATATCTTCACTGTTTTGTCTGACAAAGGACTAACGGATTTTACTTATGAATTAGATGTTGATGGCATTGTTGCTTTGGATGAAGCTAAGCCTAGTATTACAGCAGTAGCTAAAGGTACAGTGGTCTTGACTGTGTCAGAGCCAGGTAATGATGAAGTTGAGGCAGGTACTGCTAGCGTGACAATTAAAGTGTACAACACTATTGATGATAGCGATATTACAGTTACTGTTCCTGATGTTATTACTGAAGGTGATGATGATGCAACTGTTGTTATAGACGCTACGGATGATGTAGAAGATGTAACTGAGATTACTGTTACAATTACGGATGAAGATGGAAACACTACAGTAATTACTGTAGATGAGCCATTTGACTTCCCTGTTACGGTTACAATCCCAACTGATGTGACAGATAATCCAGGAGATGTGACGATTGTGGTTGATGTTACAGGAAACGATGATACTACAGTAACTAAGACGGTTGATACGACTATTTATCCTGAGTTGACAGATGATGAAATAACTATTGTAACTGATCCTGAAGTAGTAGTTGAAGATACTGAGTTTGATGCTACAGTTGTAATTTCTGACTCAGAAGTTGAAATTGATGAAGATGCAACTTCTTGGACAATTACTGACGATGCTACTCAAACTGTAGTTGCTACAGGAACAGGTGTAACTTGGACAGATGTTGTTTTGGACGATGCTGGTGTGTATGATATTACAGTAACAGTAACTACTGTTGATGGACAGACTGTTTCGACGACTAAGACGATAAATGTTGAGGTGTTTGGTCAATTGACAGACAAGAAAGTTCGTATTGTAACTGATAAAGACCCTGAGCCAGTTGTAGTAGGTGATGAAGTGACATTCTCTGTAGAGATTCTTACAGATGATATTAATTCTGATGAGATCACAGTTAATAACTGGAATGTTACTGACAACTATGGAAATGATCTTGGAATCATGTCTGATGATGCAACATTGACACATACTTTTGATGAAGAAGGTGTTGTGATCGTATGGGCTGATGTGACTAAAGAATCAACGACAGTAAGAATCTTTAGAGCAATCAATATTGGTGGCGATGCTGTTGTCGTTGAGCCTTTGATTTTGGATATTAAAGGAAATGAGTCAACAGCTGTTTCAGTAAATGAGAAATTCTCTGCTGTTTGGGTTAGCATACCTGAAGCTATAGATGTTCAGGATATAACTCTTGAGTGGGTAGTTAAAGATGAGAATAACAATCAAGTAGGAGACACATTTGTTTCGCAAGTAACTAGAGATGCAGCTTCATTGGATTTTGAGACAGCTTTCGATATGGTTGGTGTTTACACTATTTATTTGACTGCTAAGAATCCTGAAGGAGAAGTTTCGAATGTACAGGTTCATAGAGTAGAAGTGTTTGAGAAAATCGAAAACGCTGAATTTAACTTGACTGTATTCGGATCTGATTTCGCTGTAGGAGGTGATATTGATTCTCAAGTTGAAATCATGACAGATCTAGCTAATGTTACTGATATCAAGTGGGAAATTTTCCAAGATGGTGATAGCTATATAGCTTCTCAAGAAAGTATTGAGAATGCCGTTGAGGATTTCACTTTTGCTCCATTGGAAAAAGGTGTTTACGAAGTTAGAGCTACAATCTTTGGTCACGGAAATTCTGAGCCGGTTGTTCTTTCTGAAATTATTGAAGTAATGAAGGATGGAAATGGATCGAGTGATAGATTGCCAATCGCTGATATTAAGATTGGAGAATCTGATGAGCTTTCTTATGTGAAGAGAGGTTCAACAGTTGACTTTTTGAATAATTCTGTTGGTACTTATGATGAAGTGAAATGGACAGTTACAGTTGAAGGAGAAGAAGTATACACTAGCGATGATATGGAGTCAATTGATTACACATTCGAAGAGAATGGCTTCGTTCAGGTTGTACTTGAGATCTTTAGTGAGACAATTCCTGATAACGAAAGAAGAATTGACGTGGTTAACTTCATTGTTAATGAGACAGGAACATCTACAGGTGGTAATGGAACTAATTTGATTGTAGTTTTTGGAAAATATGAGGGAGATGTGAAAACTGGTGTAGACACTAGATTCGGTATGTCATCAACTTCAAAACCAAAAACAGTTACATGGGTGATTACTGATGTTGACGGTGAGGTTATCAAAGAAGAGCAACAGTTGTCAGATGAGCAAGGATCATTGAATGGAAATGACTTGGTTCATAAGTTTGATTCAGTTGGTACTTATATTGTCAATGTGAGGGTTACATTTGATGGAGTTGCTGGTGAATTCTCTGCGATAGAGCCATGGGTAGTTCAGGTTGATCAAGGTATTGTTGGTATCGAAGATGTGATTACTTCAAATAACATCAGTGTTTATCCAGTGCCTTCTTTCGGTAACTTGACTGTTCAGATTGATAGAGCTGATGCTGACGCAGAAGTTGCTATTGAAGTATATGATGTACAATCAAGACTTGTTTATTCAAATAATGCTTCAATTTTCGAATTGGCAGAAGGCAAAGATCTTGACTTGAATGGATTGGAAGCTGGTGTTTATATTGTTAGAGTAAGCGCAGGTTCGAACGTGGCAAGCAAGCGAATTGTATTGAAGAAATAATAGTTGAAAAACTATATTAAATAAAAAAGGGAGCTGATAAGCTCCCTTTTTTTGTTTCTATGAAATTTAATTTGTTAGCAATATTTGATATACTCTGAAATTTTGTCACTAATCAAATGTTTGTGATGGTTTAGGTGAGTCAAAATGTCATGTAAATAGTTGTTAATCAATTGATAATGCGACAATTTAACATAATTTTATTTTTGGTGCTTGAATTGCAATTGGGTTTGTAAAAGAGCGGAAATGGGGAACATTTCGCTATTGAAAAATTTATAGAAAAGAAAAAACAGATATATAAATGCAATTTGACAATTATACAATAAAAGCACAAGAGGCGATTCAGAAAGCTGCTCAATTAGCGCAAGCTGAGAGCCAGCAATCTATTGAAAATGGTCATATACTTAGTTCAATATTAGAATCAGAACCAACAGTGGTTGATTATTTGATCAAAGGAAAAAATGCAAGTTCGACACAACTAAGAGAGAAGGTGCAGGAAATAGTACAGGGCTACCCTAAAGTTACGGGGTCATCAGCTCAACAAGTTTACCTTTCATCCGATGCGAATAAGACACTGATAGAGGCTGAGAAACAAATGAAGGCATTGGGGGATGAGTTTGTGACTATTGAGCATTTGTTATTGGCAATGCTAAAAGGTAGTGATAAGGTATCTTCGATGCTCAAAGAGCAAGGTTTTAACGAACAGGATTTAATCAAGTCAATTAATGAACTGCGAGGAGGAAAAAAAGTGACGGATCAAAACGCTGAATCAAAATACAAGTCTTTGGAGAGATACTCCCAGAATTTGAATGAACTTGCTAAAGCAGGAAAAATTGATCCTGTGATTGGTAGGGATGATGAAATAAGAAGGGTTCTTCAAATTTTATCTCGAAGAAGCAAAAACAACCCTATGCTAGTAGGTGAACCGGGAGTCGGGAAGACTGCCATTATTGAAGGAATGGCTCGAAGAATAGTCGCTGGGGATGTCCCTGAAAACTTGAAGGACAAAGTGATCATAGCTTTGGATATGGGTTTGCTAGTGGCTGGAGCAAAATATAAAGGAGAGTTTGAGGAGAGGCTAAAAGCGGTGATTCAAGAAGTGAAGGACTCCGATGGGCAGATTATATTGTTTATTGACGAGATCCATACTTTAGTAGGAGCTGGTAGCGGGGGTGAAGGAGCTATGGACGCTGCAAATTTATTGAAACCAGCTTTGGCTAGAGGTGAATTGAGATGCATAGGAGCCACAACTCTTAAAGAGTATCAAAAGTACATTGAAAAAGACAAAGCACTGGAAAGAAGGTTCCAAACAGTAACAGTGGATGAACCAAGCGTTGAAGACGCTATTTCGATTTTAAGAGGGATTAAAGATAAATATGAACTTCACCATGGAATACAGATTAAAGACGATGCTATCATAGCTTCAGTGGAATTGTCGAATAGATATATATCTGATAGGTACCTTCCGGATAAAGCGATTGATTTGATGGATGAGGCGGCTTCCAAACTGAGGATCGAGATAGACTCAATGCCTGAGGAACTTGATGAGCTTCAGAGAAAGATCATGCAGATCGAGATTGAGCGAGAAGCGATTCGTAGAGAGAAGAATAAAGATAAAGAATCTCAGCTCAATAAAGTGTTAGCGGAACTTAATGACAAGAAAAATGAGCTTTATGCCAAATGGAAACAGGAAAAAGATATCATCGAAAATATTCAAAAACTCAAAGAGGACATTGATCATTACAAATTGGAAGCAGAGCAAGCTGAAAGGTCGGGAGATTATGGTAAGGTCGCTGAGTTGAGATATGGCAAGATCGCTAAATCAGAGGAAGAGCTTGAAAAACTCAAGGTTGAGAGTCAAGAGCTCGATAAGGATCGTGCTTTATTGAAAGAAGTGGTCGGCAGTGAAGATATCGCGGAAGTTGTAGCGAAATGGACTGGAATACCTGTTTCTAAAATGCTGGCTAGTGATAAGGAAAAATTACTTCATTTAGAAGAAGAGTTAGGCAAAAGGGTCGCGGGACAGACAGAGGCTATTACAGCTGTCTCTGACGCAGTAAGAAGGAGCCGAGCGGGCATGCAGGATCCTAAGCGCCCAATTGGCTCATTTCTTTTCATGGGAACAACTGGAGTGGGAAAAACGGAATTAGCGAAGGCATTAGCAGACTATTTGTTCAACGATGAGAATGCCATGGTGAGAATTGATATGTCCGAATACCAAGAAAGACATGCTGTGAGTAGGTTGGTGGGAGCACCTCCGGGATATGTCGGTTATGATGAAGGAGGCCAATTAACGGAAGCAGTCAGAAGAAAACCCTATTCGGTGATTTTGCTTGATGAAATTGAAAAAGCGCATCCTGATGTATTTAATATTCTATTACAAGTTTTGGATGATGGAAGGTTGACTGATAATAAAGGTAGAGTCGCTAATTTCAAGAACACTATTATTATCATGACGACTAACATGGGAGCTAGTGCTATTCAAACAAACTTTGAGCTTTTGACTGATGAAAATGAAGAGGAAATTGTTGAAAAAACTAAGGTAGAAGTGCTTGACTTGTTGAAAAAACAGGTTCGTCCGGAGTTTTTAAATAGAATAGATGAAACTATCGTATTCAGGCCTTTGTCAAGAGAGGATATTCGAAAGATTGTCGGTATTCAATTGGAGATTGTAAAAACTAGACTTGCTGAAAATAAAGTGCAAATAGAGTTTACAGATAAGGCGTTGGATTTTCTAGCGGATAAAGGCTTTGATCCGCAATTTGGAGCTCGACCACTTAAGCGAGTAATTCAAAAATTGATTCTTAACGAATTATCGAAAGAGATACTTTCTGAAAAAGTAAAAGGCAATGATGTTATCAATGTGGATGTCGCCGAGAATGGTGAAATAATGTTTAGTAACTTGGATATCCCTTCATGATAGTAAAATAAATAAAAAAGCAGCGATTGATTTATATCGCCGCTTTTTTATTACAAAGCTTTGAAGTTAGAGTTTTTGACAAACCCAACTTTTCCATCCCATTCCACTTTTGACCATATATCATTTTGGCTAATGATAAACATTTTATTTCCCGTAGGAATTTGGGAAATCAAGTCGGCTCCAGAAGAAGGTCCATCCATTAACAAAGCGTTATTGTCAATGATTATACCCGCATTTTGCTCTGATGAGAAGTTTATGGCCATCAGGTAAATAATGGTAATACATGCGTAACTAATGCCTGCTATTAAGATCTTGCGTTTCTTTTTGAGCTTTATATATATCAAGAAAGCTAACATGATAAGCAAGATGGATATTATGGAGCTGTTGATAGCTATATAATATTCGGCATAGATATTTTTTAGATAGTCCAAGTCGGTGTAGCCATAGCCTTTTAGATCGTATTTTTCAGCGATCTCATCCATCTTTTTCAAAGCTTGGGTATCATATGTTATCTGGTAATACAAATTAAGGTAATATAATGCTTCCGCGTAATTATTAATACCTTCATTTATATATGCCATTTTTAAGAGCATTGCCGGACTTTCAAGATGTTTTTCGTCAAGCACTTTATTATACAGCTCATATGACTGCATATACTTGTTTTGAGAGAATAAAGAGTCCGCTGTTTTAAGCAAAATATTATTTCCTTGACTTCCAAATACTTGGAAAGAGCCAGTCAATAAAAAGAAAGATAAAAGAATATTTTTCGTCAATCTGTTTTGTGTTTCCAACATAACCTACTACATTTGCAGTCCAATTACGGAAAAGACAAGCAAAAAAACAAGTCTCTTCTTTGGATTCGGTAGCTCAGTTGGTAGAGCATCTCCCTTTTAAGGAGAGGGTCCTGGGTTCGAGCCCCAGCCGAATCACTTCGATTAAATCGGGCTCTTAGCTCAGTTGGTTCAGAGCACCTGCCTTACAAGCAGGGGGTCACTGGTTCGAATCCAGTAGGGCCCACATCCGCAAGGATAAATAAAAAGTTTCTTAGTGATAAGAACAGATTCGGTAGCTCAGTTGGTAGAGCATCTCCCTTTTAAGGAGAGGGTCCTGGGTTCGAGCCCCAGCCGAATCACTCCGATTAATCGGGCTCTTAGCTCAGTTGGTTCAGAGCACCTGCCTTACAAGCAGGGGGTCACTGGTTCGAATCCAGTAGGGCCCACATCCGCAAGGATAAATAAAAAGTTTCTTAGCAATAAGAACAGATTCGGTAGCTCAGTTGGTAGAGCATCTCCCTTTTAAGGAGAGGGTCCTGGGTTCGAGCCCCAGCCGAATCACTTCGATTAAATCGGGCTCTTAGCTCAGTTGGTTCAGAGCACCTGCCTTACAAGCAGGGGGTCACTGGTTCGAATCCAGTAGGGCCCACATCCGCAAGGATAAATAAAAAGTTTCTTAGTGATAAGAACAGATTCGGTAGCTCAGTTGGTAGAGCATCTCCCTTTTAAGGAGAGGGTCCTGGGTTCGAGCCCCAGCCGAATCACTTCGATTAAATCGGGCTCTTAGCTCAGTTGGTTCAGAGCACCTGCCTTACAAGCAGGGGGTCACTGGTTCGAATCCAGTAGGGCCCACGTCCGCAAGGATAAATAAAAAGTTTCTTAGCGATAAGAACAGATTCGGTAGCTCAGTTGGTAGAGCATCTCCCTTTTAAGGAGAGGGTCCTGGGTTCGAGCCCCAGCCGAATCACTTCGATTAAATCGGGCTCTTAGCTCAGTTGGTTCAGAGCACCTGCCTTACAAGCAGGGGGTCACTGGTTCGAATCCAGTAGGGCCCACATCCGCAAGGATAAATAAAAAGTTTCTTAGTGATAAGAACAGATTCGGTAGCTCAGTTGGTAGAGCATCTCCCTTTTAAGGAGAGGGTCCTGGGTTCGAGCCCCAGCCGAATCACTTCGATTAAATCGGGCTCTTAGCTCAGTTGGTTCAGAGCACCTGCCTTACAAGCAGGGGGTCACTGGTTCGAATCCAGTAGGGCCCACATCCGCAAGGATAAATAAAAAGTTTCTTAGTGATAAGAACAGATTCGGTAGCTCAGTTGGTAGAGCATCTCCCTTTTAAGGAGAGGGTCCTGGGTTCGAGCCCCAGCCGAATCACTTCGATTAAATCGGGCTCTTAGCTCAGTTGGTTCAGAGCACCTGCCTTACAAGCAGGGGGTCACTGGTTCGAATCCAGTAGGGCCCACATAAGCTGGTATATCCGGCTTTTTTTGTTTTTAAACTGACTATTTCTTCCTTTTAAGTTTCTTGAGTTTTTTTAATAGTTTAAGCTTCGGTCCGGATGATGAAACAAGTAGCTTTTCAGTTTTTTCTCTTTTCTTAGTTTCTCCGGTTAAATTTCCGATTCTGACAAAATTTTTAACTACCTCAAATCCTTCAGCTTCTGTGGATTTTGTTAATGCGTTTTGTATCCTGTCTATAGCTTCCGGGTGAGAAGTTAATTTTGATATATTCAATATACCCCTGATGATTCCCCTTTCAAAACTTTGACTATCCTCTAATTCTTCCCCAAAAGTGTCGTTGAAGATTTCCAAAAGTTTGATAGCTAGTCTTGACGTGCCTAGTTGGCCGATAAATAGGGTGTCTAGGCTCTCTCCAAATACTTCAAGCATTCCTCTTGAAGCATCCATAGCATAAGAGGCTAATTCATTGCTATAACCTTTGCTAAGCATTTCATGATATCTATAGTATTCGTCCATAGGAAGAGCTCTGTGAAAGCCAAAGCCTCCATAAGAGGTGACTTGCCAATCATCTTCTTCGGGAAGTTCATCAAATGGAAGTTTAGCTGTTTCAGGAGCGATTTTTCGAATCATTTGCTTTTGGCCTAATGCCGATACTGTTTGGTCAATTAAGCTGACTTCTCCAGTTTCATCGTCATATAGAAAGTTGTCAGTGTTAAGACCAGCGAAAAATCTATCCATATTTCCAGTGAGAATATCATAGGCCATTAACTCGCCAAAAAGTTCGCGAAACTTTGGGCTAAGCATAAGTTTATTGTCCGCTGGGTTTTCCTTGTCAAGAGATCGTCCTTTCATTTTTTCCATTACAAGGACAAATTCTCCTTGATAATTCTCCAAGCATTCGCAAAGATAAGTCGCGGTGCTTGAACGGACTTGTTGACAGGCTAATTGAAGGCTTCTGATTTCAGGGGAGGCTGTGTATAGCAATAGTGTTTGTGGGGCTTTGGCTGTTGAGTACGACATCTGAGAGTAGATAGTTGAAGAAAGATGTTCGGATTCTAACGTGCCAGGCCTAGAATCTAATTTTAGAACATATTCGCCATGATTATCCGTGATGAAGAATACTTGGCCGTTAGCTCCTTGTTTTGGTCTTGAAATTGAAATTGGACGTTCATAATCAGGACTGAGCATACGTTGCAATGGAATGGAAATGGAATCGTGATAATGAGGTGTTTTAGCGATACCGTGCTTTCCACTCATTGATTTGTGAGAGTCTTTGTTATTTGAGTATTTGATAGAAGAAAAAATCCCCATAATTGCAAAACATGAAATATAAGGGAATGGTTGCGTAAATTGTTTTGTAAACTAAAATAAGGCGTAACCTGTATGGTTCGCCTTATTCGATTAATAGATGGGCTAATTTAATTTGAATATGATGGGCAGAACCATTTTTACATTCACTTTCTTGCCATCAATTTGTCCAGGGGTCCATTTCGTGTTTATCGTATTGAAAGCGTGAAGCGCTTCTTGGTCAAGGCTTTCTTCAACTCCTTTTATTATTGTTGGGCTTTCAATATTCCCGTCTTTTGAGATGATAAATTCAATAAAAACTCTACCTTCAATTTTTGCTTCTTTTGCATCTTGTGGGTAAGTGATGACTTTGCTGACTTGAGTGTAAAAAGCTTTTAAGCCACCTGGAAATTCAGGGTTTACATCTACTTGAGAGTAAACTTCTGAGTTATTTATTGAGCTTAGATTGCCTTCTGCTGAAGCTGAGTTGATTTCTGTGATATCATCACCTTCTTTTGCATTGTTGCAGCAGACTGTTCCGAAAACTAAAAGTAGACAAGGAAGAGTCCAGAAGAATTTATACGATCTTGGCTTAGAATTTTTCTTTAGCATTTTAATTCTGTTTAAAGTTAAAGATTTGTTGAAGTGGCTTCCAATTGGAATATGATTATTTGCAAATATTCTGTTTACAAGTAGTTGTGAGTAATTATTAAAACTTTCAGAATGTTTATTCAGCACATTGCTGTCGGCTAGATACTCATGATTTTGAGCTATATATTTTTTTGCAAGCCAAACTAAAGGGTGAAACCAAAAAATAATGACTAACAGTTCGATAAATAAAATGTCAAAGGAATGAAATTGCTGTATGTGGGCAAGTTCATGATTGATAATATTGCGTTTTTCTCTATCGCCTAGATTTTGGTCTTTTTGACTCAAATAAATTCGATTTAAAAATGAAAAAGTTTCAGAGTCGTCATTTAGTTTAACAAGCCTGTATTTTTTATTTTCATGCAGAATGAGACTTGAGTTGTTTATTTTGTTGAGGTTTATAATTTTGAATATTTGAATTCCCAACCTAATAAATAACAGTGCTATAACACCCCAGTAAATGAGTTTAAGATAATCGATTTGGAGAAGTTGCAAGCTATTGAGATTTTTGATTACATTATTTGAGTTTATTGAAATTTCATTGAGAAATATACTTGCTTGATTGATGTCACTTGTCTTGACGAATATGCTTAAGTCAATGATAGGAGCGAACACTGAAATCAATAGTGTTGACAGGAGAAAAAAACGATTGTACTTGAAACTTGGCAAGTGGTATAATGCCACTCTGTACAGTCCTAAGCCAAAAGCTAAGACAAGACTTAAGGTTGTAATGTATGTGATATCCATAAGCTTTTTTAAAGGAATATTTATTAATTATTAGGCTTGTCTTTAGATGAAATTTCATCTAATATTTTTTCCAAGTCTTTGATGTCAATGTTTTCTTCTTTAGCGAAAAACGAAACAAGGCCTTTGAAAGATCCACTGAAATAATCCTCAACGAATTTTTTTAAAAACGTTTTTCTATACTCGTCTTTTGTGATTAATGGATAGTATTCATGTGATTTTCCGTATGTTTTATGAGATACAAATCCTTTTTTTTCCAATATTCGAATGATTGTGGACACAGTGTTATATGCAGGATTGTCTGGCAGGTGTTTGATGAGATCTTTTACAAAACCTTTTTCATTCATCCACAACACTTGCATTACTTGCTCTTCAGCTTTAGTTAAATTATTTGTCTTTTTCATTTTATAAATTTTGATAACTCAATATGTAACTAAAAACTTAGTTAAGCAACTAAAAGTTTAATTTTATAACTAATTTTTTAGTTTTTAATGGTCGATGGATATTTTTCCTTTATATGAAGGGGGATACGAATAATCAGAGGGAAGAATGTCTTAAATATGCTGACTCTACTTGTCGGAGAGTAATAGGTTGTTAATTAGCCTTTGTCTTTTGTTTTTGAATAATAAGCTTTTAAGGAACACTCCGAAGTATAGAAAAAATAGATAGAGGAACCAAGTACTGTCAAATAATGAATTTAATATGGAGGTAAAAGCAGGGATTAGCATTAAATAAATGTTTTTTGCTAAGCTGAATCGGGTTTCGAAAAGCTCAAAGGGATTTAGATTAAGGCTTTCTTTTGTCTTAAGGACGTGCCAATGCATGAGGGCGAATATTCCAAAAATTGCGAAAGCTCCAAAAGAATAAATATTGATGAGCTTGGACAGCTCATTGGAGTTTAATATATAAGAAGTATTCTGAAAAAAGACATTGTCAATAAGGTAAGTGAATAAAAATTTGAGCGGGTACACATAGAATATGACAATAAAGAGCAAAATGAAATTTAGGTTTACAATTTGTCGATTTCGAATGCCATACCTTAGGAAAAAAATATAGTGTTCTCGCCAAATCAAGAAAAGCAGTAAAGAACTGATTCCAAATGAAAATATACCTTTAAAAATTTCCATAAGCTCATTGAAACTTTTAGGAACTTCTAATGAGACAACCAACAAGGTCAATGAAAATGCGAAAATAGCATCGCTGAACCCTTCGATTCTGGTAGGGTTTGCGCCTCTGTAATCGAAATGAGGTTCTTCTTCAAAGTATTCCATGATACGATTTCTCATATCTCTGTAGTTTGTTTGTGGGTGAAAAATAAAAAAAGCCGGAAATTTTTCCGGCTTTAATATTATGGAATTGAATTGTTTATCTTGTTATTTCATTGGAGTCGATGTCCAAGAAGTCCATGAATGTATCTCCTCTTAGACCGAGTCTTAAGGTCTCTAAAGGTATAACTTCGTTTGGAGCGATATTCCCTAGATTTACGTTTGCGCCCAACAGTTTGATAAACCAAACCTGTTGCGCTTTTTGTGGAGCTTCCCAGATGATTTTTTCAAAAGGTATTTGCGTCAAAATCTCTTCTACTAACCCGGATCTAACCTCACCGCTTGATCTGAACAAGCCAACGTTTCCACCTTCTCTGGCTTCTCCGATAACTTTCCAAGAGCCTGCGTCAAGTTCAGCTTGCATTTGAGCGATCCACTTGTATGGAGGTATGATTTTTTCAGCATCTTTGGATCCAACTTCAGACAATACAGTGCAATGCTTTGAAAGCTTGTTGATGTATTCGCATTTTATATCATGATCCATTTCAATAGAGCCATCGGATACTTCAGCGTATTCCATGCCGTATTTCTCTAGAACTTTGATATAGTCCTCGAATTGGTTTCTAATTACAAATGCTTCGAATAGAGTTCCTCCGAAGTATGTTGGTATTCCCGCGCTTTTGTAAAGGTTTATCTTTTCTTTAAGGTTTGGTGTAACGAATGAGGTTCCAAAGCCAAATTTCACTATATCGGTATATTCTCCTGCTACGCTAAGGAAGTCCTCGACTTCCCTTAGGCTCAACCCCTTGTCCATGGCCATAGTAAAGCCCGACTGGCGAGGCTTATGAGTCCTTTCCGGTAAGTCTGTTAAAAAATAATTCATTAAAGGTTCTTTTTTCTGTACTGGTCAATAATTCTGGATAAATCACTTTGATGCATCAATTCTGGATTGAAGTCAAAGATTTCAATATGTTTGTCAAAATCCAAAGTTAAAGCATTTTGCAGACAATTATAAGCTTGCTTCAATTTTCCTGCGCTAATCAAGTATGCGGACAGGCGGTAATGAAGCGAAGCGCATTCTGTTATTTCTTCAATAGATGCTTGTAATATCTCTATTGATTTATCGTATTCACCTTGCTCGTAATATATATATGACCAATTAAGCCAAGTTTCTTCATCATTAGGATTTAGCACAACAGCCTCTTCATAAGCCTCCAAACTAGCTACTGTATGGCCAGTATGATACTCCGATTTGGCTAATGACTTCCAATAACCCGGATTGTCATAATCCAGTTTAATGGCTTTTTTGAAGAAATGAATTGCTTCATTGTGTTTGTTGAGTTCGGCAAGGCAATCTCCCATGCCATGCCATGGCTTAGCATAGAAATCGTCAAGTTTTATAGCTCTTTGGAATAGTTTGATCGCTTGCTCATAATCCTTGAGCATTTGATAAGTAATAGCGATCTCAGTATATGTTTCGGAATTAGGGCCTTCGATTTTAATGGATTCGGAAAAGCTTTTCAAAGACATTTCAAACTCTTCAGTAGCACAATAGGCTTTGCCTAAGTTGAAAAAAGCCGCAGCGAAATTGTCATTAATAAGAGTTGCGTATTCATATGCCCATATTGCCTTTTTATAATTTTCTAGCTTTTCATAAACTATGCCTAGATTATACCAAGCTTGATGAGAATAGGGATCGTTGTCTATGAACTTTTGATAGTATTCTATGCTTGATTCCAATTTGCCCAACGCATCATAGCAAAATGCCATTTCAAATAGAGCATTCTCGTTTTTTATGTTCAGTTCCAAGGCATGCTTATATGCTTCGATAGCTTTGGGAAAACTCATTTGAGACTGGTGGCAATATCCAATTTGGAAGTATATGTCGTCTTTTTCCTCAGCATAAGCAAGCGCGCTTTCATAAGCTTCCAATGCCGCTTTGATCTGGCCCAATGACTGTAAAATATTGCCTTTGATGACGGAAGCCTCAGAATCAGAAGGATGTATCGTATTGACATACTCAAGTATCTCCAAGGCTTCGTCATAGTTGCCTAAGTTGTGAAGGACTTGTGCTTCTAGCGTTAGTATCTCGGAGGTGAAAGGGTGTTGCTCTTTGGCCATATGGCAAGCTTTGAGGGCAATATTGTACTTTCCCTGTTCGAGATAATGCTCGATGATGACTTCAAAAGATTCAAAGCTGAAAAAGCAAGGCTCTTGATTTTGTATAGAGTTTTCAAAGTCCTTGATCAGCAATTTATTGTCATCTGTATTTTCAAAGTTGTTAGTCATCCTAAATAGTTGCTCTCTAAATAGATTCAAGCTTTGCAGCTTAAAATATTGTAATAAATTATATACGTATACATTTTATCAAAAGTATACAGCGTGCTTTCTTAATTTTGAATGTATTGCCTAAAGTGTCTTTTTAAGGTAAATTAATGATATTCAATACATCATGTTTTCGCACGAAATCCATTTGTGTTTGCCTGTCAGTAAATTGTATTACTTAAGTTGAAGCTGCGACTTTTTGATTGGTTGCTGGCTTCTTTGTATATCTTTATTGATATAAATATACTAAATATTTCAAATTACGCTGGCAATGTCAAGCTTTTGTGTCAATATTTTTTAAAGTATTTTTCAAGAGCTTTATCTAGGGAGGTGAAGGATATGTTGAAGTCTTTTTTGACTTTGCTATTGTCATATGTGACAGAGTGTCTTGAAAGCTTTGTCATTTCTTTAGTGAGTTTCTGTGGTTGTCTTGTTATAGTCTTGATAATTGACTCCACATAATATGCCAGTTTCAAGATCGGCCTGCTAATAATGATCGCATTTTTAGTTGAGCCTATTGACGCCATGCAAGCTTTGAAGAAATGTGCATAATCGACCTTTCCAGCGCTTACAATATATCTTTCACCGTTATTTTCGGAATCGATAGCATTTAAAATTACTTTGATGACATCTGAGACATCCACATAATGAAGTTGGCCTTCAGGGAAGATTCTATTGCCTCTTTTGATATAACCAAGCAGTTGGCTGCTGCTTCGTCCATTAGGGTGGTTTCCTAGTATTACCGATGGATTCAAAACAAGGCAGTTAAGCCCTTCAGCATGCGCTCGCCACACTTCCAATTCCGCAAGATGTTTGCTTTTCGCGTAAGTGCTTGCTTCATTGGAGTTTTCTTCCCATTTGTTTGATTCATTAATTACGTTCGATTTTGCATTTTTTCCAAGAGCGGCTATGGAGCTTAGGTGTATGAACCTTGATGCTTTATTTTCAAGAGAGGCATTGACTAAATTAGCTGTTCCTTCAATATTAGTATTGATAAGATTTTCCTTATCATTCTTGTCGAAAGAGACTATGGCTCCCAAGTGGATGATTGTTTGAGTGTCTTTTGTAGCTTCAATGAGTGACAATGGATCTAGCAAGTCAGCTTCAATCCACTCGATCTTGTTTTCGAGGCCGCCGAAAATGCTAGTGTCGCTACTTTTTCTTTTCAAACACTTGAACTTCAGGTTTCTTGATGCCATTTCCTTGACTAGATGATAACCAACCAGTCCTGTCGCTCCTGTAATTAATATCATGGGGAGAATTTAATTAAAACAAAGTTGCTTTGAATTCAGCAAAAGATAAAAGTTGCATGTCCTTATCAGATACAATTGGGTTGTCGACCTTCCAGTCGATATTTAAAGTGCTGTCATTCCAAATGATTCCCGACTCGGATGCTTTGTTGTAATAATTGGTGCATTTGTAATGAAAGATAGAATCTTCCAATGCTGAAAAACCATGGGCAAAGCCTTCAGGGACATAAAGCATATTATTTTTTGAATCGTCAAGCACGAATGATCTCGATTGGCCAAAAGTGCTAGAGAGAGGCCTAAGATCAACAACAACATCCAGGACTTTGCCTTTGACAACTCGGACTAATTTTCCTTGAGCCCATGGCTCTTTTTGCAAATGCAAACCTCTAACCGTTCCTTTTAACGAAAAAGATTGGTTGTCTTGGACAAAGTTTGGTGGAATTCCACCCTCGTTTAGTTTTTCTTGTTGATATGATTCGAAAAAATAACCTCTGTCATCTTTGAAAATACTGGGATAAATTTCAACCAGCCCTTCTATGTCTGTCTCTATGATGTTCATAATAATTAGAGTGATTGCTCAAATATATAAACAATGCGATTTAAAACAGAAATTCATCAATGATTATCAAGTTAATTTTCGTGTAACATAATTTAACAATATGGAATTCTCGTTTAGATGTGCTTTATTTTATGTATTGTAAAATTAAAGTTAATCTGTCGTAATATTGAGTGTTTAATTTTAATATATATAAATATTTTTTTGACTTAAATTAATTTTTTAAATGATCTTTCTAACGTATAAATATTATTAAATATTGTAATTCAATTACTTATAAAATGTTAAAATCAACTAATCAATGTTAATTAATTGTTAACTAAGTTTTTTTTTCTTTCGTTTTTGATAATCATTTATTCTATTTATGAATCAAATACGATATTAATTTTGCGTCAGTTAATGAAATTTTACTTGATTTTAAGTAGACGCATGAAAACTCTTACACTTAATTTTATCGCATTGTTAATGATGTGCGTAACTGCGAGCGCGCAAACGGTAATCAAAGGAAAGGTAGTGGATGGTGACTCGGGAGAGGGTATTATCGGAGCCAATGTTGTAGTTAAGGGGACGACAGATGGTAATATTACTGACTTTGACGGAAATTTCGAAGTAGTAACAAACGAAACTGGCAACCAAGAATTAGAAGTGAGCTTCATTGGTTTTGAGCCATACACTATTCCTTTTAATGCGAATGGTGGAACTGTGAACTTAGGAACAGCTAACTTGGCATCATCGACTGTGAGTTTGGCTGCAGTAGAAGTTATAGCGGATATCGCTATTGATAGAAAAACTCCAGTTGCTGTATCTACTTTGAAAGCCGATTTTATCGAAGCTAAATTAGGAAATCAGGAATTTCCAGAAGTATTGAAGTCAACTCCAGGTGTGTATACTACAAAAGGTTCTGGTGGATATGGAGATTCAAGAATCAATGTTAGAGGTTTTTCTACTGAAAACCTTGGTGTATTGGTAAATGGAGCTCCTGTGAATGATATGGAAAATGGCCGAGTGTATTGGTCTAACTGGGCAGGGCTTTCGGATGTAACGCAAACAATGCAGGTGCAAAGAGGTTTGGGAGCATCAAAGTTGGCTATTCCTTCTGTAGGTGGTACAATCAATATATTGACAAAAGGCGCAGAGTCTAAAAAAGGCGGTACGGCATATATCGGTGGTGGTAATGATGGCATGATTAAAGGTGCAATGTCATTATCTACTGGTTTGATGGATAATGGATGGGCTTTTACTGTGGCTGGTTCAGCGACAAGAGGTAATGGTTATGTTGAAGGACTTGATTTCTCAAGTTATACATGGTTTGCTTCAGCTACGAAAGTATTCAATGAGAATCACACTTTGGCATTTACTGCTACTGGAGCTCCGCAAACTCATAATCAAAGAGCTAATTATCAATGGACTGAAAAGCAATATGAAGAGTACGCTGAGAAAAATGGCATAGATAAAAGAAGAGCAAATTACGGTCATACAACATTGAATGGAGAAGATTTCGCTCAGAGATATAACAAATATCATAAACCGCAAATCAATTTGAATCACTATTGGACAATTAATAGAGAGAAAAATATGGAATTGAATACTACGGTTTATACTTCAATAGGTAGAGGAAATGGTACTGGTATTACTACTTTGGATTGGAGTAATGGAAGTGGTTATAATATTGTTGATGAAAATGGTAGATGGGATGCTCAGTCGATTTATGATAATCAAAAGGGAGAAGCTGCTAAGCATTATCAGTATAATTCAGTAAACAATCACATTTGGGTTGGTGGATTGTCTCAATTTTCAATGGATTTGACTAGTGATTTGAAATTAAGCACAGGATTGGATTTGAGATATTATAAAGGACAACACTACCAAGAAGTTGGAGATCTAATAGGCGCTAGCCATGCAGTAGATAGAGGTATGGAAAGTGCTGGTGAGCGTATTGTAAAAGAAGGAGACAAAGTGAATTATAACAATGACGGTATTGTTAATTGGCAGGGTGCTTTTGCTCAATTGGAATACAGCAAAGACAAGCTTTCTACTTTTATCAATGTCGCAGGTTCTAATACATCATATAAAAGAATTGACTATTTCACATATGCTTCAGGAACCGAAACATCAGATAATGCATCTTACCTTGGTGGTTCAGTAAAAGGTGGCGCGAACTATAACTTGACTGATCATCATAACATCTTTGCAAATGCTGGGTATTTTTCCAGAGCGCCATTCATGAATTCAGTATTCCCGACATATGATAATAATATTAACGAAGAGGCTGCTAACGAAAAAGTTTCAAGCTTTGAGTTAGGTTATGGTTACAGAAGTTCGAAATTCAACGCGAATGTTAACGTGTATTATACGAACTGGTTGGATAAGTCAATGAGATTAACTGCTAACTTTGGAGAAGTAAGAGGTGCGGCTAACGTAATGGGTGTGGATGCTTTGCATAAAGGTATCGAGATAGATTTCCATTATAAACCAATCCAAACTTTGACAATTACCGGTATGGCTTCAATTGGAGACTGGAGATGGAAAAACAACGTGGACAACGTTTACTTCATGGATGAGCAGCAAAATATATTGAATCCGGATGATCCAGCGACTCTTTATTTGGAAGATTTGAAAGTAGGTGATGCAGCGCAAACAACATTTGCTTTAGGCGTGGATTATGAAGTTGTAAAAGGATTGAAATTCGGTGCTGACTATAACTTCTTTGGAAATCTTTACGCAGATTTCAACCCGGAGTCAAGAGTAGATGATTATGGTCAAACAACCAAGTTGAAAAATTATAGTCTGATTGATGCTAGAGTAAGCTATACGATGTTCTTAAAAGCAACTAAGCTAACATTATTTGGTAATGTTTATAACTTGCTTGATACAGAGTATATTGCTGAAGGCATCGAAATGCTAGATTATAATAATGGAGGCTTAGGAGCTCCTGCTATAAACTATGGTTTTGGAAGAACATTTTCTGTTGGTGTTAGAGCCAATTTCTAAGAGAATATAAAATATAAACAAAAAAAGCGGTTGCATGTATTTGCAATCGCTTTTTTTGTTTATAAGGGGTTGATTTTCAGGTTCCATTGCTAGATGGCATGTATTTAGTTTTAAGTGTTGATGTTGGCTAATTCATATAAAGGCTGAAATGAGCCTTGGCTTTAAATTTTACTAAATTATTTTGAGTGAATGGAACTTTTAAAATTATCAGAAGCTAATAAAAGGGATACTTTAAGCCTTATGCTGGGTGTTGCCACAGCGCAAGGAAGTTTGGAGCTTCACAAGATACATCAGCAAACAATAGAAGCTATTGGCCGTCATGTGTTGGGAATTGATGTTAAGCTGGATGAGTTGCCTAATAATTTCGATATGGCGGAGAATATTGCTGATTCAAAAATTCAAGAAGAGCTTCTGCATTTGGTAGGACCATTGATTTTTCTTGAAACAGAAGATAAAAAGAGGAGAATCGAAGCTTTAGAACAGTTGGCGACATTGTGGAAGCATAAAGATGGATTGATTAAGAGTATTCATAAGGCTGTTGAGGGGCATAAGACTGCGATTTTGATGTGCGAGTTTAGAGCGACTAAAGCTGAGACTGGAGCATCTGCGCTATATCAGTCTTTTTATTACTTGGCAACCAAGCTGCATTTGGTACAGCATAGAAAAGTGTATGAAAGGTATCAGAAATATGGACAATATCCAGAAGGCTCATTTGGGAAGACCTTATACAACTATTATATGGACAATGAATTTTCATTGCCGGGAAGTCCTGGGGCAGAACTGAATGATATATTGGTTAAGCATGATATGCATCACGTGCTTTCCGGGTATGATACTTCTCCTTTAGGTGAGATTTGTGTGTTGGCTTTTGACGGGGCTATGTCCAAGGTCGATTTTTCAGCCCAAATTTCAGCGGCTACAGCCCAGTTTCAAATAGGCTATACAATAGCGGACCCTACAGTCAATTCTTGGGTGAATCAGTTCAAGCCTGAGATGGTTTATGAGGCATATCAGCGAGGCAAGGAATGCAGTGTGAACTATATAGATGCAAATATGGACTTAACGCCTTATTTGCAAATGCCTATTAAAGAGGTGCGTAAGCAATTTAATATTTCCGAGGAAGGAATGTTGGTGCAAACTGACAAGGATAAATGGTGCAGTGTCTATGGCCCGCCTAGCAAAAGAAAGAATCCTGACTTGATTAAGTATGGCAAGTCAATTCAATAAATTATATTGTTTTTTAGTTTCATCATTTGTCAGATAGAAAGTGAAAATCCCATTCTATTTGGCTGATGATGAATTTTAATTTAGGTGCTTTTTGATTTAAATTATTTATTCTTTCAGTCTTATTTTTATAAGTTTTTTGCTCTAATATTTTTTAAACAAGCATTAAAATTAATCTAACCAGTCTGGGTTATGATCTTATCATTAAGCGATGTTGTTATGCTGGTAGCTAATAGAGCCTAATATCACTTTTTAAGGAATTAAATTATTATTGAAATGTTAATTTTCATGCATTTTTAATAGAAAAAATTTAATTTATACGCATTAGCAATATTGAAATCTAATCGTAGTTTTGCTCCCAATTAAAAAACTACAATAAAACATAACAAAAATGGCTAATCGTATGAAAAGGTTTTTACTCTTCGTGGGAGTGTTTTTTTTAGGGCTTAATGCTCTTTACGCTCAGACAGTCTTGAAGGGGCGTATTTTGGACAAGTCCACAAACGAGGCTGTCATTGGCGCGAATGTCGTGCTGAAAGGCACTACGGACGGCTCGATCTCTGATCTTAATGGAGACTTTTCATTTTCAACTGATGAGACAGGAAGTAAAGTGATTGAGGTGAGTTTCATAGGATATGAAACTATGACAAAACAAGTATCTCTTAATGGTCAGACAATCAATTTAGGAACTTTAATGGTAAGCGAGTCAAGCATGGCTTTGAGTCCTGTGGAAATAATCGCTGATGTGGCTATTGATAGAAAAACTCCAGTAGCTGTTTCTACAATTAAGCCAGCTCAATTGGAGGAGAAGTTAGGTACTCAAGAATTTCCTGAGATATTGAAATCCACACCAGGTATTTATGCTACAAGATCTGGAGGTGGTTTTGGCGATGCTCGTGTTAATATACGTGGGTTTAACTCTGTGAATGTTGGTGTGCTAATCAATGGTATGCCAGTAAATGATATGGAAAATGGTAAAGTTTATTGGTCAAATTGGGCTAATCTTTCAGATGTTGCCAGAACGATTCAAGTGCAAAGAGGTTTGGGAGCATCCAAGTTGGCTATTCCATCGATTGGAGGTACAATCAATGTTATCACTAAATCAACTGACGCTGAAAAAGGTGGATTTGCTACTGCAAGCATTGGAAGTTTCGGAGAGCAAAAACAGGGGGTTAAGTTCTCTACCGGACTAATGGATAATGGACTGGCTATAACTGTTGCAGCGACTCATAGAAAAGGAGACGGTTATGTTCAAGGAACAAATTATGAAGCGTATTCATATTTTCTTTCTGTAGCTAAAAAAATAAATAAAAACCATGAGTTGGCTTTTACAGCTTTTGGAGCTCCGCAAGAGCATGGACAGAGAACGACAAAACTTTCTCTTAAAGAAGGTGTAGAGCATGGTGAGGATTATAATAAGGATCATGGGTATTACAAGGCAGGTGAATTTAATTCAAGAATAAATTTTTATCATAAGCCGGTATTTATCATGAATCACTATTGGACAATTAGTCCTTCCACAGATCTTACTACATCAGCATATGCTTCATTTGGAACAGGTGGAGGTACAGGTTTCTTAGGGGAATATAGTTGGATAGAAAGAGATGCTGATGGATTGATAGATTTTAATAAAATAGCTCAAAAGAACGCTGATCAGGGCGCTGCAGGCTCATCTCTTATCTTGAGAAACTCAGTAAACAACCATAATTGGTATGGTGCTTTGTCATCGTTAAAAACGGATTTGAACAATAATTTGACTTTGTCAGGCGGAATAGATTTGAGATATTATAAAGGAGAGCATTACAGAGAAGTAAGGGATTTGCTTGGAAATTCATATTTCTTGGATGATGATGATGCGAACAACCCTATACATTACGCTCAAAAAGGAGATAGAATAGATTATTACAATGATGGGATAGTTTTATGGGAAGGGTTGTTTGGTCAGTTAGAATATGATCGCAATAAAGTCTCAGCATTTGTGAGTGGAGCTTTGTCAAATACGTCATACAAGAGAATTGATTATTTTAATTACTTGGATTCAGATGATAAGCAAGAAACTGATTTTCAAAACTTCTTAGGGTACTCAGTGAAAGGTGGTGCTAATTATAGACTTACTGATATCCATAATATTTTCGTTAATGCTGGGTATTTCTCAAGAGCGCCGTTTTTTGATGCGGTTTTCTTGAATTATAAAAATGATATTAACGAGGGAGCTGAAAATGAAAAAATCGCAAGTATTGAGCTTGGATATGGATTGAGAACAAGCAAATTTTCTGCAAATATTAACTACTACTATACTAAATGGATGGATAGATCTTTTGTGAAGAGATTGACAACTGATCAGGGCCAGGATTTTACGGCTAACTTGCTTGGGGTAGATGCATTGCATCAAGGTGTTGAAGTGGATTTCGCTTTCAAGCCAAATGATAAATTGGAACTGACGGGTATGGCTTCAATTGGAGACTGGAGATGGTTGAATGATTTGGAAAATGTAATTGCATATGATGATCAACAAAATCCAAGCGAGCCATTTAGTGTTTACATGGCAGATATAAAGGTAGGTGATGCCGCTCAAACAACTTTCGCAGCAGGAATAAATTATGAATTGGTGGAAGGTTTGAAAATCGGGATGGACTATAATTTTTATGGGGATAACTTCGCTGAGTTTAATCCTACTTCAAGAACGAATGAGGATGATAGAGGTGTAAATTCTTGGCAGTTAGAGAACTACTCTTTGGTTGATGCTAATATGAGTTACAAGTTCACAATTGGAGACGTGAAAGCATCAATATTTGGAAATATTCATAACATATTCGACACTATGTATGTGTCCGATGCTGATGAGACAAATGTTGGCGACCCAGCAAATGTATTCTATGGTTGGGGAAGAAGCTGGTCCATGGGTATGAAAGTTAATTTTTAATCCACATTAATCGATAAATTAAAATTTTGAAAATCATGTTGAGAAAATATATATCAGTTGTAGCGTTGGTTGCATTGGGGTTGTTTTCATGCGATCCAATGGAGGATTTGAATTCAGAGATTGAGAAAGATATGAAGCAGGAGATTCAGGATGGTGTAGATGAGATGGAGGCGAACAAGGATAAAGTAGAAGTCCCTGCAGATGGCGAGTTGATTTTAAATGCGGATGATTATGCTAAAATAGGAGGTTCAGTAAGTGATAACTTGATGTTCGATAAGGATAATTCGGCAGAGAGTTTGCTGCCTGGATTTTTTACTCAAAGTTTTTTGAATCCTGAATTAGGAACGTCAGTAGTTGTGTCTTATAATTATTTTGAAGATGCAAATGAGCTTGCAATTGCTGATCCTGTCACTTATGAGGTTCAGCCTGACGAGTATAATAACAAGTATAATAATTTTGATAAAAGCGGGGCCTTAGGTTTTGTTCAATCAAAATATACTGATGCTAAGAAAGGTGACTTGGTCGAATTGATTTTTGACCTCTATGATGGCGGCTTTTATCCTGCGGCAGTAAGGTATTTTGTTCATATTGGTGAAGGCGGCTGGATTATGGCTACTGAGTTGTCTTCAGATGATTATAGTAATATGGGGCAGAGATATCCGAATTTTGAAAATGATGATATGGCTCTTGAAAGAATCAAGATATATATGCCTCAAATTGGTGCAAACCTTTATAGCAAACAAGGCGATCGTCAAGTAGTAAGATATACATTTACAGAAAAAGTTGAAGATGAAAGAATTTTCGAATCAAGATTTTTGTACTTGGAAAATGAGTCTACATATGAGTGGATTGAAGTTCCAACGGAAGTTGAAAAATCGATTGAATTGTCTTTTAATGGGGATACTTGGGATGCTTTGACGGTTGAAATAGTTAAGTATACTATGACTAGAGATGACTACAATAACGTGGGAAGCTCTAATGCCGCACAGTATGGGAATTTTAATTTATCAGGAGACTTTAAAGAAAGATCAGCTATAATAAAAGCAGTTGGAGGTATTCTAGATGCTACTTTTGGTGATGAAATTAAAGAAGGAGTATATTATTTGGTTAAATATGATTACTATAATGGATCAGTAGCATCTGATAATATTACTCTTCAAAAGGTAGGTAAAGATTGGGTGGAAGTAGAGTAAACGAGGATATATAAAGCAATGTTGTAAAGCCGGCGTTAGCCGGCTTTTTTATTCTGATCGCCATTTGGCGTGATGTTTTTTATGTATTGCGAGCTCTCTATTGGAGTACATGATTTGAAATACCCGTTTGTCATTTTGAAGGGTCTGATCCTTTTTAAGAAAGTTGAGCATCTGGCTTATGATGTCGTACACTTCTTCTTTTATAGAATAAAAGACCCATTGATCGTGTTTGGTCGTGTAGACTATGCCTGAGTTCTTAAGGTAATTGAGATGCCGTGAAGTCTTCGATTGGGTGAAGTCCAAGATCGCTTCCAAATCGGAAATGCACATTTCTTTATTTTCGAATAGCAAGTAAAGTATCCTTATGCGCGCTTCGTCGGAAAGAGCTTTGAAGATTTGACTTCCTATGGGTAAGCTAAAGCTTTTTAAGCGCATGTTGCTTTTTGGTTATGTTGGCGAATTCGTTTTTGTTTTCATGCAAACAACCAAGAAAACAGGATTTGTTTGCAATTAAATTTCATCTGCTTGCCAAGTTATAATATTCCAATAATATTCAAAAGACCGTGTCGTTAAACTTGTTGGATAGTGTCTTCAAAAAGGGTTAAAATAATCGCTGATTGTTTAGGATATAATCCTATTAGTCGTTTTTTTTGACATTGAAGGCTTAATATTTGGCAACCTTTTTCCTTTTGGGAAGTAGAATTTATTATTATATAAGAGAATTATGAAGTATCGTTTGTTTTTGCTTTTAGCTTTGTGGGCGTTTGCGATGCCGGTAAAATCCTTGTTGGCGCAGGATAATGATCCTGAAGTCGAGGAGCAACAACCGATTATTCAATTCTCAGGGCAAGTCGTTGACGGGCAGTCATTGCAAGGCATGCCGGGTGTTCATATTTTTATTCCCAAGACGGGCAGAGGAGTTTCTACCAATTATTATGGATATTTTACTATGCCAGTGATGGCTGGAGACACCATTATGGTGAGTTCCGTAGGATTTGTAAATAAGACATATGTGATACCTAAGGGATATGAAAAGGATATTTCTTTTGTTATGCACATGGATTATGACACACTTTACTTGCCTGAAGTACAAGTGATGCCATATCCGACAGTGCGCGATTTTAAGCAAGCCGTCTTGTCCTTGGAAGAAGTGCCTTATGAGGATCAGTATAGATATGTTATGGGCAATATGAATCCGGATGGAATATTATTGCTTAGCCAGAATTTGAAATACGAGCCAGCGACAAATTTCAAGTACGATCAAGATCAACAGTTTAGCGATCCTTATACTAATAGACAATTCCGAACAACGAATTTCTTGAATCCATTCGCATGGTCTAGTTTCTTCAAATCAATGAAGAAGAAAGACGAAAAATAACATTTCAATTAAACTCATGTTATAAACTTACGATCATTAAAAGTGAGTATTTATGCATGATATAGTTTCAAGAGCGGTGATAAGAGGAGTTTCGAGAAGAAAGAATTTTTTAATCATTCAAAGATATTTGCAAAAATACCATCAGCTGGATGTGCCTTTGCATATGCTTATTCGTAGAGCGTCATATTTGCAGGCCGTTTGCCATAGTTCAGCTTTCTTGTCTCATAAGTGAATGTGAGTTTGTTGTTTCCTTGTTCCATTCTATTTCTATTGTTCCTTTGCTAATGGCATAACTTGTATATCTTTCGTACCTTTGTGTCTAAATAGTTGAAAATTAGGGTAATGGTGCTTGAGAAATATATATATCGCAGGGAATTGAATGACTCAAAGAGAATAGTAAAATTGCTGGTCAGCATGATGGTTTTGCTTTTTCCATTGACACTAATTGGTGGGAATCCTGGCGACTATAAATTAATTCATTCGGAAGGAAAGGTAGGTCTGATCGATAGTTTTGGGAATGAGCTTATTCCCGCTGAGTATGAAGGGATTGGATGGTCTGATATCGAGGCTTCGAGTGATAGCCAATTGAGTATTTATGGCGATGAAGTCGGCTATAAAAAAGATGGCAAATGGGGTTTGATGAGCCTGAATAATAAAGAGCTTACTCCTCCGATTTTTGAACTGATAAAACCATTTGGAGAAACAACATATGTCGTTGGTAGGAAAGATCGCTTGTATCACTATATGAAATACGGCATTGTCAATGCTAAGGGAAAGTCGCTAACCGATGTGGAGTTTGTGTCTTTAAGGCATGGCAAAAACTCCGCTATCGTCCGCAAGCTAGTAGATAATCGAGTTTTTTACGGAGTCATTGATTTGAAAGGCAAGCTTGTCATGAAATTTCAAGATGAGAAAATAGAGTATTTGGATGAAGGAATGCTTGCTGTTGGCAATGAAGCTCAAAAGTTTGCTTTAGCTGATGAGTATGGAGAGTTTTTGTCTGATTTCAAGTATGACAGTATTGATGCTTATGAACTTGGTTGGGCTAGATTTTATATTCATGGCAAAGCAGGATTGATGGATGGTGAAGGGAATGAGAAATTTTCTGCGAAATACAAACATATAAATGTGTTTCAAGATAAGGTCTTAAGTTATGATGATTGGCTGGTTTGGGATAATGCATATCATGAGAAAGCTTCATTTCAAGCCGAAATTGTCAATACGATAGACGATAAGTTATTGTCATTGAAGGTTGGCGCTTATTATCAATTGTTGCCTGTTGATGAAGGCAAGGTTGACGAAACCTTGTATGACTCTCTTAGAAGGTTTAATTCGCAAGGTTATGCAGTTGCGTTTTTCAAAGGAAAGGCTGGTGTGATCAATCAACAAGGAGATTGGGTAATTCAAGCTGTCAGCGATGAGATAGAAGAGACTTCATTTGGTTTTGTTACAATGTCCTACACTCGAAATGACGGACAAGTGACAAAGTGGTATAATGCTAAAGGATCTTTGATGATCGATAGAGAGTTTCAGGATCTGGATTTGATAAACGAAGAGTACATTGCTTTCATGGGTAATGACGAGCGTTGGGGAGTGTTGGACAATTCTGGAAAAGTGGTTATTGAAAATCGATTTGACGAGATCATTGCCTATGAGCAAAATCTATTCAAGGTTGTTTTTTCTGGGCAAGAAGCTTATGTGCATTTGAATGGTGAAATGGCAATGCTTCCTGAAGCAGGTACTGTAAGTGTGAATTCGAAAGGAAACTTTTTGGTTAGTAATAGATTTGGAAGAACGCTTTACAGTCGACAAGGGCATGAGTTATTTTATACTTATGATTCGTTAGTTGACACAGAATTAGGCTATCAAGTTGTTGGAGATTATGGTAAAATAGGTTTTGTCAGCGAAGAAGGAAAGGTGATTCTTGATCCAGAATATGATGAGTATTATAATGTCTCAGGGGATTCGTTATTTGCTGTTAGAAAGTCGGGATTTTATTTGCTGGTAGGAAAAGATTATTTTATTCGACTCAGTGAAAGCGATGAGATTACCAGTATCAAAAAAGCTAATGGCGAATGGATAGGCGTGAGAAAAGACGGGAAATTTGGTTTAGTAGACTCCGAAGGAAGGCTGAGAATAGCGAACCGATATGATGACATAGGTGTGTTGCAAGAAAATAGAGTGCCCGTGAAGTTAAGAGGCCATTGGGGCTTTGTTGATGAGCGGGAAATTTTGGTTATTCAACCTTGGTATGATACGGTGGAGCCATTTTATAAAGGAGCGACAGTCGTTAGCAAAGACATGAAGTACGGTTTGCTTCAAAGTGATGGCATAGAGAAAGTCGCTTTGAAATATGATACTTTGATCAGAACCTCTTCAGGAGGAGCTTTGGTGAGGTTGGAAGGCAAATGGGGATATTGCAATTCAGAAGGAGTGAATGTGATTACTTGCACATATGACCAAGTCAAGGAGGTGAATGGGAATTCTTTGATTGTTCATAAAAGAGGGAAGTACGGAGTCAATAGCTTGGATGGAGTCCCTAAAATTCCTATGGTTTACGATTTGATTTATTACGATGATGAAAATGGCTTGTTTTTAGGGAAAAATACACAATCTTGGCAGAAATTAACCGAGACACTTTAATGTATGCGGGATTTTTTTTTAACTTTAGAGTGATTTTTCCCCAGAAATCGAATAATGAACAAATTATACCCAAAAGATAAAAATTCAATCCTTCGCGAAGCTCAATCGCGAGTAAAGTCGACTTTGATCTGTCGTATGATAGACATGGTGAAGGAGGAGTATGTTCTTCGGAATAATCCTTTGGGGCTTGAGTGTTCTACGATTTGCAGAATCAAAAGCGCAAAAAGCTATCCGCTACAAGCTTTTGATAGATTCTACATTCAGTTAGCAGGCATATATAGGTATAAGTTTGATGACGGGCAGTTGGCTTTTTGTTTTGATGGACTTTCTCAAGAAGAAAAGTATGCGAAAGAATGGTCTGATTGCTTTAACGAATGGGTGAATGACTTTTTGAGACATGAGCATTTCATCAATACTGTGTTGGAAGTGTCTGTAATGGATCAAAGCGAAAGGATGCAAACGTTGGCATCCAACAGGTTGTATGAATTTCTCAACAAGCAGTTTGCTTTGCAAATCTATAAATACGGCGGGTTGATAGATAAAAATGCCCAGCCTAAGAAGAAGAAAAAGAAACAAAGAAAGACCAATAAATAAAAGCCAAGTTTGATTTAGAAACTTGGCTTTTGTTTTTTCTTAAAGTTGGCTTTTTATTTCAGCCAAAAGCTCTTTGCCTCCGGCATTGATTACCTTTTCCGCTAATTCAAGTCCGATAGATTCTGCGTTTTCAATATTTCCTGAAGCATTTTCTTTGATTTGAACTTGCCCATCAAGGCTAGTGACTCCACCTACTATGCTTAAGTTGTTTCCATCAAGATTTGCCAATGCGAATACCGGAACACTGCATCCACCTTGAAGCTTTTTAAGAAACGCTCTTTCAGATAGCAATCTTTTTTCAGTATCTGGGTCATTTGTCAGTTTTCTTACGATTGCTTTTTTCTCAGCATCAAGGTTTTTGGCGACTTCGATAGCTACACTACCTTGGCCTACAGGGGGAATAAATTTATCTAGAGATAAATGCTCTACAATCAGATCGTCATATTCCATTCTGTGAACACCTGCGTAAGCTAAAAGCAATGCGTCGCATTGCCCTTCATCCATTTTTGAAATTCTTCTTTGAAGATTGCCTCTTATAGGCACTGTTTCGATATGTGGATAATGCCTTTTCAAAGTGGCCAGTCTTCTTGTGGAGGAAGTTCCAAGTTTGAAAGGTTTGGATTCGTCTTCAATGCTCAATGACTGATTTCTACTTACGATAACATCATTTACTTTTTCTCGGGTAGTAAAAGCAATGAGCTCGAAATCTTGAGGCAATTCGGATTGCATGTCTTTGGCGCTATGAACAGCTATGTCGATTTGACCAGAAAGAAGCTGCTCTTCTATTTCTTCTGTAAAGACTCCTTTGCTTCCAATTTTAGAAATTGTCACATCCAAGATTTTATCTCCTTTGGTTTCAATAGTTACAATCTCACTATCTATCCCTCCTTTGGAAAGCAAGTCGGAAATATGATAAGCTTGCCATAAAGCGAGCTTGCTGCCTCGTGTGCCTATTCGTATTTTCATATTATTTTGATCCAAACCTAATGATTCTTTTTTAATTCTTTTATTTTCTAAAAGCGCTTGCTGTTAGGAACGAAGTGTCGGTGAATATTAGTTTCACATTGACATTTCTTTCTATATGATATAAGCCTTCTTCCAAGGTATTTGATATTTTTTCTATCTTCTCCAAGCTCAAGACTTTGGAGAATTTTTCGATAAACTCTTCCTCTTTGGAGGTGATTTTACTCAAATGCATTCTGGCATGTTGATACATTAACACTTCATGCATGATATTGATGCCATAGTGCAAAAGGTTTTTTTGGTCAGCTTTGCTCATGGATTGAAACCTCTCAGCATAGGCTATGATTTGAGTGAAATCCCAACTGTAGCAAATTCTCATCCAAGCACGGAAAATGTCTTGCAGATCCAAGCTGCTTTGATTGTATATTTCAAGAGCCTTGTTGATGTTTCCATCAGAAAGTTGAATCAATTGCGCGCTTTCCTCTTCAGCAATGTCATATTTTGATTTTAAAATACTTCTAAGCTCGTCATTGTTGAACTTTGCTATTTTGACATGCTGGGTTCTGGATAAGATTGTGCTCAATAATTTATCCTCATTTTGAGAAACGAGAAAAAACAAGGTTTTCTGCGGTGGTTCCTCTAATATTTTTAAAAGCCCATTGGCCGCGGAAGGATGCATGAACTCTGGCAACCAAATGATCATGACTTTGTATTCGGCCTCAAAGGATTTTAAAGCAAGGCTTTGAATGATTTGCCTGCTTTCTTCTTTGGATATGTTAACCGCTTTGTTTTCACCGCCGTAATGTCTCACCCATTCATTAAGTCCTCCAAATGGATTTTCACTAATGAAGGTTCTCCATTCACTCAAAAAGTTGTTGCTGATAACATTTTTCCCAGTAATTTTCTTAGTGGAACTTATAGGGAAGGCAAAGTGGAGGTCAGGGTGTATGAGTTTGTCCATTTTTCTGCACGATGGACATTGGCCGCAAGAGTCATTATCATGTTTGTCAGTACAGTTGATGTATGTGGCAAAAGCTAGTGCCATGGCAAGCGATGGTGCGCCAGGCTCGCCACAAAATAGTTGAGCATGTGCCAGATGATTGTTTTGGACAGCTTTGATAAGCTTTTCCTTGATCCATTGCTGACCTTTTATTTCACTGAATTTCATACTTTTTGCCTTCTCTTGACTCTGAGCTAATATTTGACAAGGCCAAAGATAAGCATTCGAATGCCAATAATCCATAAAACTTTAAGCGATATGGATATGAGGTGATAATGTAGGGAGCCCTTCGAAAGTCACTCTGCTCAAAACTATACTTTCAAGTCGATGTTCTCTTATAGTAATTACCTAGTTAACGTATGAAAAAAGCATGTCTTTTATTATTTTTTATCTTAGCAGCATTTTCTGTTTCAAATGCTCAGATAATTGATCCAGTATCTTGGAGAATAAAGGTAAAACCTGAAAATTACCAAGCAGGGCAAATGATTGAAATTGTTTTTGAGGCTGATATTGATAGCGAGTGGTATATGTATTCGTCGGATTTGGACCCGAAAGTTGGACCGGAGCCTACGAAGTTTCATATGAAAAGCAACGAAACCATAGAGTTGATAGGAGGTGTTGAGTCGGTGGATTCAAAGACCAAATACGATAGTATATTCGAAGGAAGGGTTAAATACTTCAAAGGAACAGGTTTTTTGTTGCAAAAGGCAAAGGCTTTAACAAAAAAGATAGATTTAAAAGGTTCTGTAACCTATCAAGTTTGCTCTGAAGAGTCAGGGCAATGCGTGCCTTTGGAAAAAGATTTTGTGGTGGAGGGAAATTCTGGGCATGTGGTGGAAAGAAGGCATGCAGAGGCATCTGAAAACGATAATATTCCAGATTTAAGCAATCCCAATACATTTAAAAATTTGGATAAAAAAAAAGCCCTAAAAAATCTGTCGAATGATAATGGAACAGAAGCTCAGAGTGAAAAGAAAGATAAAGGCCTTCTAGGTTTCGCAATCACAGCTTTTTTAGCTGGTTTAGCGGCTTTGTTGACACCTTGTGTATTTCCGATGATACCGATGACTGTGACCTTTTTTACGGGTAAGAGTGCTTCTCGATCTGTTGCGGTCAAGAAAGCCATTGTTTTTGGCTTTTCAATTATCTTTATTTATACCTTGGCGGGTACTTTGGTCTCAGCCTTGTTCGGCGCTGATTTTGCCAATTGGCTAAGTACGCATTGGCTTCCTAATATTCTTTTCTTTTTGATCTTTTTTGTATTTGCTTTGTCATTCTTGGGCATGTTTGACATTATTTTGCCTGCTTGGTTAGTAAATAAGATTGACTCCCAAGCTGATAAAGGAGGGTATTATGGAGTGTTTTTTATGGCATTTACGCTTGTAGTCGTTTCTTTTTCATGCACTGGGCCTATAGCGGGCAGTATCTTGGTACAGTCGGCTCAAGGAAAATTTATTAAGCCAATTATAGGCATGTTGTCTTTCTCCTTTGCTTTTGCAATACCATTTACTTTTTTTGCCGTTTTCCCAAAGCTTCTGGCTAGTTTGCCAAAATCGGGAGGTTGGTTGAATTCAGTTAAGGTTACTTTGGGTTTTCTGGAATTGGCTTTGGCTCTGAAATTCTTGTCTATAGTTGATTTGGTGTATCATTGGCAGGTCTTGGACAGGGAGATTTATTTGTCCATATGGTTGGTGATTTTCTCAACTTTGGGATTTTATCTGTTTGGAAAAATAAAGTTGAAGAATGATTCTCAGATGGAACGTTTGCCTGTGTTGAGAATGCTTATGGGAATGGGCGTCTTTTCATTTGTGTTGTATATGGTGCCGGGGCTTTGGGGTGCGCCATTGAAGCCATTGTCAGGTTATTTGCCTCCTTTATCCACACAGGATTTTAATCTGGAAAATACATATGTAGCAATGGAAGGAGGGGACAGTAAAATGGAGATTTGCGATAAACCGAAATATAGGGATTTATTCAAGTTGCCCTACGGTTTATTGGGATACTTTGACTATGAACAAGCTCTCAAATGCGCTAAGGAAATGAACAAGCCTATATTTCTTGATTTTACTGGCAGGGGATGCGTGAATTGTCGGGAAATGGAAGCCAGAGTTTGGTCTGATCCAATGGTGCAAAGGTTATTAAGAGAGGATTTTATTATTTTGTCATTATACGTTGATGATAAAACGGATTTGCCTCAGAGTGAATGGTATACTTCCAAATATGATGGCAGAGTCAAAAAGACGATTGGCGCTCAAAATGCGGATTTTCAGATTACTAGATTTATGAATAATGCTCAGCCATTTTATTTGATTTTAGATACAGATGGAGATCCAATATCTCAGCCGTATACCTATGATTTGGACGTGTCTCATTTCTTATATTTTCTGGAAAATGGATTGTTGCTATTTGAAAAAAACTCTCAAGCCAGCTCTTTGCAATAGGCATAGCATGATATATTGGATGAATGAAAACTCTATTGAATTTCATTAGTATTTGCATAAATGCCTTTTGAATTGAAGATTTGTGGTTGGAATTAAGCTTTAGCTTAACGATACTATTCGAAGAAAAATAAAAACTGGAATGAATAAAGTGATCCCTGTTACGATATTGACCGGCTATTTGGGGGCGGGAAAGACAACCTTGTTGAATAATCTGATTGAAAAGCATCAAGACAAGAATTTCGCTGTTGTTGAAAATGAGTTTGGAGATATAAGCATAGACGATAAGTTGGTGAATCGTTCCTCTGAGGGAATATATGAATTGTCAAATGGCTGTGTCTGTTGTTCTTTAAATACAGAATTGGGGAACGTTTTGAATAAACTATTGGTTAGCAAGCATGACTTTGACCACGTGTTGATAGAAGCGACAGGAGTCGCTGACCCTTCAAAGATTGCATCATTGATTCTTCAAGATTTGCATTTTCAAAGCGTATTTAGATTAGATGGGGTGATTTGCTTGGTCGATGGGGTGAATTTCTTTCAAGCTCTCGAAAAAGACGATGTTCTTGCGAGGCAGGTAGCTTATGCCGATGTTGTATTGTTGAATAAAATTGATGCATCCGATTCCGAAGAGCTTAAGAATTGCGAGGAGAGGATTTTGTCAACCAACCCTTTCACGAAGGTTGTAAAAACGAAAAATGCGGAAACCGATTTGCCTTTATTGGATATAAAAAGCAGCGGTATAGAAAAATCGCTTAACTCTGTTGTTACTGGCTCTTCAAGTAAAAAGCACCCTGTGAAATCCTATAGTTTTGAATTTGACAAGCCTTTTGATCCTCAGAAACTTCAAATGTGGCTGAGCTTTAATTTGCAAATGGATAATAGAATCTTCAGAGCGAAAGGCATAATATACCTTTCGGAGACTTCAAACAAACTAGTATTGCAATCTGTCGCTAATGATTACATCATTGACAAGGGAGACGAATGGGGCAATGAAAAGAAATCTTCGAAGTTTGTGTTTATTGGCAAAGATTTGGACAGAAATATTATTTATGAAGGTTTGGAAAATTGTTTGAATTAGAATAAATGGACATTGATTTTTAAAACGATAACTATAAGCAAATAAAAAATGAGAGGAAAATTTTTAATAGCCATGATGGCATGCGCCTCAATGATCACCCTGAACTCTTGTCAGCAGAATAAATCCAACAAAGATACAAATGAAGTGAAGCATGGAGGAGATGCGGAATTGTATGTTAATTCCATTCAAAATAGATTGAATGCTTATGAGGAGGTTCCTTTGACCGCGGATTTGTCTCATTTGTCTGAAAATCAAAAGAAGGCATTGGGAATTCTTATTGACGCTGGAAATATGATGAACGATTTATTCTGGTATGAATCATATGGCAATAAAGGAGCTTTGCTTGACTCTCTGTTTTGGTATATGAATCCTGGAACCAAAAAGAATGTGTTGGAAGTGGATAGAGAGAAATATCCGGATGTTCGAAAGCTAATCGAGATAAACTATGGCCCTTGGGATCGTTTGGATGATAATATCTCGTTCGTGCCCGCTTTTGGACCTAAGCCCTTGGGAGCTAATTTCTATCCTGTCAATATGACAAAAGAGCAGTTTGACCAATGGGATAATCCATTGAAGAAAAGCCCTTACACACTTATCCGATGGAATAATAGCGGGCAGTTGGAGGCTATTCCGTATCATCAACAATTTGAAAGGCAATTAAAGGTTGTGTCTGAAAAGCTGAAGGAAGCGGCAAATCTTGTGGAAAATGAAGGTTTCAAAAAATACCTTAACATGCGAGCTGAAGCATTGCTTGTTGATAACTATCAGCCGAGTGATTTAGCTTGGATGGATATGAAAGGCAATGATTTGGACATTGTTATTGGTCCGATCGAAAATTATGAAGACAAGCTATATGGTTACAAAGCCGCTCATGAGGCTTTTGTATTGATAAAGGATAAAAAGTGGAGTGAGAAGCTTGATCGTTTTGCCAAGTTTTTGCCTGAATTGCAGAAAAACTTGCCTGTGGAAGAGAAGTACAAAAAAGAAGTGCCGGGCACTTCATCTGATTTGGGAGCCTACGATGCGGTGTTTTACGCGGGAGACTGCAATGCTGGAAGCAAGACCATAGCGATTAATTTGCCGAATGACGAAGCTGTTCAATTACAAAAAGGCACAAGGAGACTGCAACTGAAAAATGTGATGAAGTATAAGTTTGATAAAATCATGGTGCCTATATCAAATGCTGTGATTGCGGATGAACAACAGCAATATGTGAATTTTGACGCTTTTTTCGCAAATACGATGTTTCATGAAGTGGCTCATGGTTTGGGAATTAAGAATACCATTACAGGAAAAGGAACAGTTAGAGATGCGTTGAAGAGTTATTCCACGATCATTGAAGAAGGCAAGGCTGATATTTTGGGATTGTATATGATTGAGCAATTGAAGAAAAAGGGGGAGATTCAGCAGGATTTGAAAGAGAATTACACCACTTTTTTGGCAGGGATATTTAGATCGATCAGATTTGGCTCTGCTAGCAGTCATGGAAAGGCGAATTTGATTCGCTTCAATTTTTTCAATGAGCACAATGCTTTTCAAAAGAATCCAGCAACAGGAAAATATACGGTTGACTATGTAGCTTTTGAAAAAGCCATGACATTATTGAGTGAAAAACTACTCATGTTGCAAGGCAATGGAGACCTGGAGGAGGTCAAAGCATTTGTGGAAAAATATGCTGTTATGGGAGATGAACTTGACAAGGATTTGAATAAGATAAATTCATTTGGAGTGCCAAAAGATATAATTTTTAAGCAAGGAAAAGATGTATTAGGCTTAATGTAGTGTTTTTTTGCATTAGCAAAATATTTTTATAAATTACGTGTAGATATCAGAATTAAAAATGCGGTTATAGTAACTTTTGACCGCATTTTTATTTTATCTTAAAATAATGTTTGATTTTATTTAATTTTCAGAATATAATTTGGTTTCTATGCAGGATTTTGATGTCAAGGCTATACTGAAAAGTCTATCTATTGAAGGAGAGTTTCTCCCAGCATCGACAGGAAAAAAGTGGTTTGGTGAAAAAAAAGATAAAATAGTTTCATATTCTCCAGTTGATGGAATGGAGATCGGACATGTTTTTCAAGCTAGCGAAGAGGATTATGAAGCAGTAATCGCTGAAGCTGAAAGCGCATTCAAAAAATGGAGATTGGTTCCGGCTCCAAAAAGAGGAGAAATCATCAGGCAAATAGGCTTGAAGTTAAGAGAGCACAAAGACGCGCTAGGAAAGTTAGTTTCCTATGAAATGGGAAAATCTTTACAAGAAGGTCTTGGAGAAGTTCAAGAGATGATAGATATCGCTGATTTCGCAGTTGGTTTGTCTAGGCAATTGTACGGATTGACAATGCATTCGGAAAGAGAAAGCCATAGAATGTATGAGCAATATCATCCATTAGGAATAGTTGGAATTATTTCAGCGTTTAATTTCCCTGTAGCTGTTTGGTCGTGGAATTCTTTCTTAGCCTGGGTATGCGGAGATGTATGTGTATGGAAGCCATCAGAGAAAACTCCGCTTTCCGCAGTGGCTTGCCAAAAACTAGTCCAAGAGGTGTTTGCCGAAAATAATCTGCCTGAAGGTCTAAGCTGTTTGATTCAGGGGGATTATAAAATTGGAGAATTGATTTCCAATGATAAGAGAATTCCATTGGTGTCGGCTACAGGATCCACTAGGATGGGGAAGAAAGTAGGAGCGGCTGTTGGAGCAAGGCTAGGAAAGAGCTTGTTGGAGCTGGGTGGAAATAATGCAATGATTGTTAGTCAAGATGCTAATTTGGATATAGCGCTATTAAGTGCTGTGTTTGGAGCTGTAGGCACTGCTGGACAAAGATGCACATCGACAAGAAGGTTGATCGTGCACGAAAGCATAGCTGAAACTGTAAAAGAAAAAATTTCGCAGGCTTATGCGCAATTGAAAATAGGAACTCCTTTGGATGCAGATAATCATGTAGGTCCATTAATTGATTTGCAGGCAGTTGATGCGTATAATAAGGCAATAGAGCAAGCTAAGCAAGAAGGAGCAAAAGTTATTGTTGAAGGGGGCGTGTTGGAAGGAGAAGGCTTTGAGTCAGGTTGTTATGTTAAGCCAGCGGTATATGAAGTGAAGAATTCTTATGAGATTGTTCAGTCTGAAACGTTCGCGCCGATATTGTATGTGATGACCTATAGTGATATTGAAGAAGCTGTTGATATGCAAAATGATGTGCCGCAAGGGTTGAGCTCGACGATCGTGACCAACAATTTGATGGAGTCTGAGTTGTTTTTGTCCCATGCTGGTTCGGATTGCGGTATTGCCAATGTTAATATTGGAACTTCAGGAGCCGAAATCGGAGGAGCTTTCGGAGGCGAGAAAGAAACAGGCGGAGGGAGAGAGTCTGGTTCTGACGCATGGAAAATTTATATGAGAAGGCAAACTAACACAATCAATTTTGGGAAAACATTGCCGCTAGCACAAGGCATCAAATTTGATTTTTAAGACATATGAGTAGTCCGGAATAGGTGAATTTGAGTGATTCATCGTTCCGGATTTTAATTTATTGTAAACTTTATTCTTATTTTTTGATTTTTTTGAATCTTATGTTTATTTGAAAGCTAATAAAAATTAATATTGTTTTGAAAATTGTTCAAATAAATATATTTTTATGCTAAATTAAGCTGTGGATTAATATACATTGCAGAGAACAATTACATATGAGCAGTAACTCTCCTAAATTTCATTCAGTCATGTTAGTCGATGATAACGAAATCGACAATTTGATTAACCAAAAGATGATTGAATCATCTAATATAACAGAGCATATATACACCCATACAGGGGCAAAAAGCGCTGTTGAATTTTTAAAAAATATAGAAAAAGTAGAGGAATTTGCGAGCCAGATTTTGCCTGAAGTCATTTTTTTGGATATTGATATGCCTTTGATGGATGGGTTTCAATTTTTGGAAGAGTTTGAAAAACTCACCGCTAAGACCAAAGAACGTTGCAAAATAGTCATGTTGACTTCTTCGATTAATCCTCAGGATGTTAATAAATCGAAAGACTACAGTTCTGTCAAGGATTATATTAATAAGCCTTTGTCTCACCAAAATCTTGAAAATTTGAAGATATAACTACTATCGAAATAAAATAAAAAGAAAGGCTCCATATTGGAGCCTTTAGTGTTTATATCATTTTAAAGGATTGCATAGATCAGGAAATTGCGGCTTCTACTTTCATGATCCTATCGAAGAACTCCTCATCAAAAACAATGTACTTGATGGGGTTGTATGGTGAAGCTCCGTTTTCAGGATATTTTTCCAATGCCTTTCTTATCTTGACTTCCTTGTCTCTTCTGTTGTCGCTGATGGCAATTTTCAGAATTTTAGTGAACGCGCTAGCTTGCATGCATTTTTCCTTTCCTATTAGCCTGATTTGCCTTTGAATGCTATTGACTAATTGGTGGAAAAGATCATGTTCTCCTTTCATGCAATATTGAAGTGCAAGTATGCCTTTGGCTTCTAAAAGCGCATTTGGAAATTTCTTAAGGCTTATGTCATTGAGCATGCTGTTGATCCATCTGGCTGCTTCATCGTATTCTTCAGCGTAATAGCAACAAATCGATCTGTAATTCATGTATGTGACATATTTTGGTATGTCTTCCTTGTCCGGCTCATACATTTGATACAGATTTATATTTTCCTCATAAAGCTCCGATACAGTTTTTTGTCTTATGGCTCTTTCAAGTTTTGAGTTCAAGAATTGAGCTGGATAAGTGAATAAGCTGTAATTTGATAATAGCTTAGAGCTTGATTCATTGATTTCGTCATAAAAGGATTCCGCTTTTCTGAACACCTTGTAGTGACTGTAGTATTCATGTTTTAGAAATTCATTTACAATTTGGATATGAAAGTAAATAGAATCCAGTTTGTATTCGTTTATTGTAGTGTCGATTTTTTCTTGCAAATCCTCAATAGGCTCCATGTCATCGTCTTCCTCATTAGTGACAAACAAGCGATGGAATATGGTAATGCAGCTTAAGTACACGAACAATCTATGGGAATCATAAAGTGCGCTTAAATTTTTCATTTCCTTTACAAGGAGCTCTAGTTCCAGCTTTTCTATCTCCGTTCCATTCATGCAGTAGTATCCGTACTTTTTGAAATACTCCGCCAGCATATCCTCGGCTTTGTCAACAGCCAGCATATAAGCTATATGCTTGTTGTACAGCTGTGAATAGTGGAAGTAATCGGGAGAGTTCACATGTAATTTTTTGAGTGATTTATATACAATTGTGAGCTCGTTGGAAAGGTCATAATCGATTAATTCCTTTTCCAATTTCTTCAATGTGGCTACAGCGATCCCTTTTTTCTTCGTGAATATAATTTCGATGATATTGGCGACTTTCTTAAGGATGTCGGTACGAGGGTTCTCCATTTGTTGAAGAAGATACTCCTCGATCTTTTGTTTAAGTCGCGATCTCAGCGTGTAATAAGCGTTACTATTGACACCAAGTTCTTGCATGATTTTCGAGTCTGGAAGGGACTTATCGCGCATGGAAACAAGCAGATAAGCCGATTTGTCCGCTCCGCTTTCAATGAGCGATTTGCAGATGGAATCAAAGTCGTTTTTTGCAAGTTGCTTAATGATATTCTTTAGTTTTGTCATGTAGTAAGCTGTAATTTTTGAGTCTGAAATGGAATTGTATAATAAGATAAATAAAATTTAATTAA